>JAYSCE010000718.1:0-1503 GCA_041915035.1 Xanthobacter sp. | reverse complement strand
CCTGTCCGCCGGGCTCGACTTCGAGACCAAGCTGTTCGTGAAGCCGGACGCCCCGGAACTGCTGGCGCGGGAGCTGGCGCACCCGTCCTACAAGCCGCGCGTGATTGCCATGGGGACCAATACCGATCCCTATCAGCCCATCGAGCGGCGCTACGAGCTGACCCGCCGTATTCTTGAGGTGCTGGCGGACTTCGGGCATCCGGTGGGCATCGTCACCAAGTCGGCGCTGGTGGTGCGCGACATCGATATCCTCGGACCGATGGCGGAAAAGGGCCTCGCCAAGGTCGCCATCTCCATGACCACGCTCGATCCGCACCTGTCGCGGACCATGGAGCCGCGGGCCGCCAGCCCCCATGTCCGCCTCGGCACCATCCGTCGGCTCGCCGACGCCGGCATTCCCACTGCGGTCCTCACCGCACCGCTGATCCCGGCCCTCAACGACATGGAGATCGAGCGCATCCTCGATTCCGCCAAGGCCGCGGGCGCGTCCGAGGCCGGATATGTGATGCTGCGCCTGCCGCTCGAGATCGCCGACCTGTTCCGCGAATGGCTCGTGGCACATTTCCCGGACAAGGCCCGCCACGTTCTCAATCTCATCCGCCAGATGCACGGCGGCAAGGATTACGACTCCACCTTCGGCCGCAGGGGCCGGGGGGATGGGCCCTATGCCTGGACAGTGGGCCGCAGGTTCGAGATCGCCGCCCGCCGCCTCGGCCTCGCCGGCCGCGGGCTGAAGCTGACCACCGAGCACTTCCGCCGTCCGAAGCAGCCGGGCGAGCAACTCGACCTTTTCTCTTGAGGAGCCGGCATGACCGCACCCGATCTCAGGCTCCACCTCGTCACGCTCGGCGTCTCGGACCTGTCGCGCGCAACCGCCTTCTATCGGGCCCTCGGCCTCAAGGAGAGCAAGGCGGGAGAAGGGGAAGCCGGCAACGTCGCCTTCTTCCGCGCGGGCAATGTGGTGCTCAGCCTCTTTCCGCGCGGGCGCCTGGCGGAGGATGCGATGCTGCCCGATACCCCACCGCAGCCTTTCGCCGGCCTCACGCTCGCCTGCAACGTGGGCTCACCGGGCGAGGCCGAAGCGCTGATCGCGCGGGCGGAGGCGGCGGGCGGGCGCGTGGTCAAGCCGGCGCAAAAAGTGTTCTGGGGCGGGACGAGCGGCTATTTCGCCGACCCCGACGGGCATCTGTGGGAAGTCGCCCACAATCCCTTCTTCCCGTTCGATGCCGAAGGCCGACTGGTGCTGCCCGGTGGGTGAGCGCTCAGGACGCGGCTCGGCGATCGCTGCCGTAGGCCCGCAGGAACACGCGCACGGCGCCCCGCACCGATTTCTCCACGGCGGCCGGATCGGGCGCGTTCGGCGCGCCGACAAGCACGGGAATGGTCACACCATCCTTGCAGAGGGTGAGGAACTGGCTGGCCGCCTGGTCCACGTCCTCGATGTCGAGCAGCCCCTGCTCCACCTTGGCCTTCAGGAAGACGGCGAGACGCGAGATTCCAGCG
>JAYSCE010000717.1:0-1520 GCA_041915035.1 Xanthobacter sp. | reverse complement strand
TCAGGATGGCGAGGAGGGTGAAGCCGGGGGAGCGGCGGAGCTGGCGGGCGGCGATCCACACCATGGATTCGCGCAGCAGCAGGGAGGCGGGCAGTTCGCTTTCGGCGCGGAAGCCCACGGCCGCGTCCAGCTCCTCGGCGCGCAGCATGTCCAGCATGTGGGTGGTGGTGCAGACGCGCACGGTGATGGGCGCCTGCGGGAAGCTCGCCGAGAGGCGGTAGAGGATACGCTGGAGCACCTGCTCGCCCACGTCCTGCACGAAGCCGAGCCGGAGCGGCTGGGCGAAGGCGCCGTGGACGTGCTGGGTGAGGATGCGGTCGTTGAGGTCCAGCAGGCGCCGCGCATCCTCCAGGAAGGCCGCACCGCGCGAGGTTGGCGACACCGCCCGCCCGCGCCGCTCCAGCAGGGAGAAGCCCACCGCCTCGGCGAGGCGGTCCATCTGCAGGCTCACCGCCGACTGGCTGCGCCCCACCTTCCGCGCCGCCGCGGAGATGGAGCCGAGGTCGGCCACGGCGGCGAAGCTGCGGATGAGGTCGAGGTCGAGATTGCGGATCATGCTATGAGATTAGCAAAACTCTGGGATTTTAGAATTCAATTTTTCTCATCGATCGGGGCGGCCTAGAACAAGCCATCGCAACCGATGCCGCTGCATCGCGCCGATGGAGGTCCACATGCCCATTCTGAACGTGAAACTGTCCGGCGCCCCGGATGCCGCCCTCGCGGCCAAGGTCGCCGCCACCTTGTCCGACCTCACCGCCCGCATCCTGCGCAAAGACCCCAAGGTGACGGCCGTCGCCATCTCCTTCGTGCCGGCCGAGCAGTGGTTCGTGGGCGGTGAAGCGCTGTCGGCGAAGGCGCGCACGTCCTTCTCCCTCGACATCCTGGTGGTGGACGGCACCAACACCAAGGACGAGAAGGCCGCCTATCTCGAAGCCGTGTTCGCCGCCAAGTCCGGCCTGCTGCCCGATCTCGACGAGGAGAGCTACATCCTCGTGCGCGAGGTGAAGGCGGACGCCTATGGCTATGGCGGGCGCACGCAGGAAAGCCGCTATGTGGAGAAGAAGCTCAGGGCGGCCTGAAAGCCCGCGCGGCGATTGAGCGTGAGCAACGAGAAAGCCTGCGCGGCGATTGAGTGAAGGCGATCGGGAATCAAAAAGGGCCGGCGCAGCGCACCGGCCCTTGAAGATAAGTGGCCCGCCTCACTTGCCGGCGAGCAGGGGCGCCAGTTCCTTGTCCCATTCGGCGATGCCGAGGGCGCCGGAGACCTTCTTGCCGTTGATGAAGAAGGTGGGAGTCGCGCTCACGCCCAGCTCCTTGTTGGCGTAGAGGGCGCTTTCCTGCACCTTCTCGCCGAGCTGCTGGTCGGTGAGGCACTTCTCGAAATCGGCCTGGCTCGCTATGCTGCCGAACATGCGACGCCTCAAGAAATCGAGGCGCTGCGCGATGCGCTGGCGGCCAATCGCGCGGCGCTCGGCGATCGCACGAAATTCGAAAAGACGGATGTGGATTTCCACTATGTG
>JAYSCE010000716.1:1313-1520 GCA_041915035.1 Xanthobacter sp. | reverse complement strand
TGCGCTTCAGCCGCCCGAGTTCGAGATTGTGGCGCACGCTCATGCCGTGGAACAGCGCCCGCCCCTGCGGCACGTAGCCGACGCCCCGCCGGGCGATGGCGGCGGAGGAGAGGCCCATCAGGTTCTCACCGGCCAGCGTCAGCGTGCCGTTCATGGGCTTGACGATGCCGGTGATGGCCTTGAGGAGCGAGGACTTGCCCGCGCCAT
>JAYSCE010000716.1:1087-1303 GCA_041915035.1 Xanthobacter sp. | reverse complement strand
GAGGATTTCCCCCTCCTTCGCCTCCAGCGAAACGCCGGCGAGGATGCGGCTCTTGCCATAGAAGGCATCGATGCCGTGGAGCCGCAGCATGGTTTTGTCTGTGGCGGCGGATTCGAGATCGCGGGCGGCGAGCGCTGCGGCACCGGAGCCGATATAGACCTCCTGCACGCGCTTGTCGGAGCGCGCATCCTCTACCGTGCCGTCCACCAGCACCGG
>JAYSCE010000716.1:0-1077 GCA_041915035.1 Xanthobacter sp. | reverse complement strand
CGTCGGCCATCACGGTCACGGCGTCAGCGAGCTCGAACACCCGGTCGATGTCGTGCTCCACGAGGAGCACCGGCACCTCGGCGGAGATGTCCTTGATGAGGTTGGAGACGCGCGTGCGCTCCGCCGCCGCAAGGCCCGCCAGGGGCTCGTCCAGCAGCAGCACGCGCGGACGGGAGGTGAGCGCGAGGCCCATGTCCAGCAGCCGCTGCCCGCCATAGGAGAGCGCGCCCGCCTCCGCCTTCTCCATGCCCGCGACGCCCAGGAAGGCCACCATCTCCCGCGTCTCGGCATTGATCTCGGGGATGGCGGCGGCATCGCGCCAGGGGTCGAAGCGGCTCTTGTGGGTGGCCTGCACGCCGAGGCGCAGGTTCTCCTCCACGCTGAGCGTCGGGAACAGGTTGGTGATCTGGAAGGAGCGGGACAGGCCCTTCATGCACACCTGATTGGGCGAGAGCCCGTCGATGCGCTCTCCGGCGAGGCGGATCTCGCCGGCATGGGGCGGGAACATGCCGGAGATGATGTTGAAGGTGGTCGTCTTGCCCGCACCATTGGGGCCGATGAGGGCGTGCAGCGTGCGATCCTTCACCGCCACCGCGCCCTGCCGCACCGCCTTGATGGCGCCGAAGCCCAGCGCCAGCTCCTTCGCCTCCAGCAGCGGGGCGGTTCCGTCCCAATGCGGGCGCTCCGCCAGCGCGCGGGGCAGCGGGCGCTTCTCGGCGGAGGCGCGCCGGCCCATGGCGGCGGCCTCGATGGTCTTCTTCCGGAGCGGCGCCAGAAGCCGGCCGGCGACCCCCACGAGCCCGGTGGGCGAGAAGACGATGAAGGCCATGAACAGCAGGCCGAACCAGAACAGCCAGTTCGCCGTCCACATGGACAGGAACTCGCGGAACAGCACGAAGAACAGCGCCCCCAGCGCCGGCCCGAGGAAGGAGCGCATGCCGCCGATGACCACCATGGCCAGCAGCTCGCCGGAAAAGGCGATGGCGATGGGATCGGCCGAGGCGAAGCGGTGGTTGAAGGCGAGCAGCGCGCCGGCGAACGAGGTCAGCCCCGCCGAGAGCGTGAAGCAGGCGATCT
>JAYSCE010000715.1:0-1522 GCA_041915035.1 Xanthobacter sp. | reverse complement strand
AGCGTCATGAGCATGAAGGGGCCGGTGTCGCCGGAAGGGTCGGGCACGGTGCGGAAGCCGAGGCCGGGGATGTCGGCGAGCGCATTGCGGATGCGCCACTTGGACGCGCGCATGTTGCCGGTGATCTGCGGCAGCTTGCGCATCTGGGCGAGGCACATGGCGCCCGTCAGCTCCGACATGCGGGCGCCGACGCCCCAGAGCTGGCAGCTCTCGTCCGAGGTGTCGAGCCGGCCCTTCTCGTTGCGCGGATAGCCCAGGTCGTGCAGCGCGACGATGCGGCGGAACAGGTCGTCCCGCTCCGTCACCACCATGCCGCCGTCGCCGGAGGTCATGTTCTTGTTGAGCTGGAGCGAGAAGATGCCGATGTCGCCGAACGTGCCCACGGCCTTGCCGTTCTGGCTCGCGCCGGCGGTCTGGGCGCAATCCTCGATGAGGGCGATGCCGCGCTCGCGGCAGATGCGTGCGACATCCGCGACACGGCCGGGCGCCCCGCTCATGTGCACCATCAGGGCGGCGCGGGTGTGGGGGCCGATCTTGCGCTCCACGTCAGCCGGATCGAGGGTGAAGCAGTCGTCCACGTCCACCAGCTTCGGGATGGCGCCGGCCCGCACCACGGCGGCCACGCAGCTCACCCAGAGATAGCCGGGCACCAGCACCTCGTCGCCGGGGCCGATGTCGAGGGCGGACATGGCGATGGTCAGCGCGGCGGTGCCGGAGGAGACGCCCAGCGCGTGCTTGTGGCCGAAGGCGGCGCACCATTCCTTCTCCAGCGTGTCCACCATGTGCTGGAGGTCCGGGCCGTAGAAGCGGAAGGGGCTCTGGGCGCGCACCACGCGGGAGACGAGTTCCAGCTCCTCCGCGCCGATCCAGTGGGCGCCGGGCAGCTCCCACGGCAGGGGCTTGGTGCGGACCGGCGCGCCGCCCTCAATGGCGAGGCGATTGGCATGTTCGTGGGTAGCCGCGGAAACGGTCACTGGGCGCCCTCCCTGACGGCAGCTCCGGCGATATGCCGGGCCTATCGCCGCTCGTTTTTTGTACTTATGCTCCACTGCAGGTCACGCTTACAAGCCCTGCATACAAGTCCCGCGCGCTGCCCTGATGCGTGCTCTACTCAGCTACCCGTGAGATGCAATGACGACCCTCTTCCTCACGGCGGGCCTCGTGCTCCTCAACGGCATGCTGTTCGGCTTCAGCACGGCGTCCATCGCCGGCGTGGTCGGCACTATTTCCGAGGCGTTCGCCCTCTCCACTCGCGCCACCGAGATGATGGTGACGTCGCTGCTGGCGGGCTGCTTCGTGGGCGCGGTGCTTGCCGCGCCGATTTCCCAGCGCATCGGCCGGCGCCCCTCCTGCCTCCTCGCCGCAGCGCTGGCCTTCGCCGGCTACGCGCTGGTGCCGCTCGGACAGGCGATGGCGCCGGGCGTGGGGATGCTGGTTCTCGCGCGCATCCTCATCGGCCTCGGGGTCGGCCTCTCCTCCATGGTGGTGCCCATGTATGCGGCGGAGGTGACGCCCGCGCGCC
>JAYSCE010000714.1:0-1543 GCA_041915035.1 Xanthobacter sp. | reverse complement strand
TGGCGAAGCTCTCGGTGAGGTGGATGCCCGCCTTGTGGGTGGCGTCCAGCAGTTCGAACAGCGTCGCCTTCTCGGTATGGTCGGGCTGGGCGGGATAGCCCGGCGCCGGGCGAATGCCGCGGTAGCGCTCGGCGATGAGGTCGTCGTTGGGGAGGGCCTCGTCGGCCGCATAACCCCAGAGCTTGGTGCGCACCAGATGGTGCATCCGCTCGGCGAAGGCCTCGGCGAGGCGGTCGCACAGGGCCTTCAGCAGAATGGCGGAATAATCGTCGTTGGCCGCCTTGAAGGCCGCCACGCGATCCTCCTCGCCGATGCCGGCCGTGACCGCGAAGCCGCCCACATAATCGGCGACGCCGCTCTCCAGCGGCGCCACGAAATCCGCCAGCGCCAGATTATGCCGCCCTTCCCGCCGTGAAAGCTGCTGGCGCAGGGTGTGGAGCGTGGCAAGCGGGGTCTTCCGCGTGTCGTCACGGAACAGGAGGATGTCGTCGCCCACCGCATTCGCGGGCCAGAAGCCCACCACGGCACGGGCCGTCACCCACTTCTCGGCGACGATCTTCGCGAGCATCTCCTGCGCATCGGCGAACAGCGCGCGCGCCGGCTCGCCCACCACCGCGTCCTCGAGGATCGCCGGATAGCGCCCGGTCAGTTCCCAGGACTGGAAGAAGGGCGTCCAGTCGATGAAGGGCACGAGGTCGGCGAGGTCGTGGTCCTCGAACACGTGGGTGCCCAGGAAGGAGGGCTTCTCCGGCGTGTGGGCCGAGAAATCCAGCTTCAAGGCGTTCTCGCGCGCCTTGGCGAGCGTGAGCCGCTGCTTGTTGGCGTCGGCGCGCGCGTGGGCTTCGGCGAGCTTGGCATATTCGGCGCGGACGTCGGCCACATAGGTGCCACGCGTTTCCGCATTGAGAAGGTTGGAGACGACGCCCACCGCCCGGCTCGCATCGGTGACATAGACCGCCTGCCCGCGGTCATAGCGCGGCGCGATCTTCACCGCCGTGTGGACGCGCGAGGTCGTTGCGCCGCCGATGAGGAGAGGCACCGAGAAGCCCTCGCGTTCCATCTCGGCGGCGACGTTCACCATCTCGTCCAGGGAGGGTGTGATGAGGCCGGAGAGGCCGATCACGTCCACGTTCTCGTCCTTCGCCACCTGAAGGATCTTCTGCGTGGGCACCATCACGCCGAGGTCGATGACCTCGTAATTGTTGCACTGGAGTACCACGCCCACGATGTTCTTGCCGATGTCGTGGACATCGCCCTTCACGGTCGCCATCAGCACCTTGCCGGCGGCCGAGGCGGAGGTGATGCCCTGCTCCTCCTTTTCCTTCTCCATGAAGGGCATGAGGTAGGCCACCGCCTGCTTCATCACGCGAGCGGACTTCACCACCTGGGGCAGGAACATCTTGCCGGCGCCGAACAGGTCGCCCACCACGTTCATGCCATCCATCAGCGGGCCTTCGATCACGTGGATCGGGCGTGCGCAGCCGGCGCGCACTTCCTCGGTATCCTGCTCGATGTAGGTGGTGATGCCCTTCACCAGCGCGTG
>JAYSCE010000713.1:0-1561 GCA_041915035.1 Xanthobacter sp. | reverse complement strand
CTCGACGTGCTCCTGACCTACACCAACAACAAGAAGGCCGTGATCGCCTTCGAGAAGGGGGTGGCCGGCGAGCAGGCGTTCAACGATGCCTTCTCCGCCTGGGGCGAGCTGCTCCAGCGCCCGCAGGCCCCGGCAGCATCGGACGGCGGCGGCAGCAGCAACTGACGGCAGGGCCGCGGTGCCCTCCCGCCCCGGCCTTCTCAGCCCTCGCGCCGCAGCCCCTTGAGCCGATAGAGCGCGTCCAGCGCCTCGCGCGGGCTCAGCGCGTCGGGGTCGAGACCATCGAGGGCGCCCAGCACCGCCTCGGCGGCGGGATCGGCTTGCGCCGCCTTCTCGGCCGGCTTCGGGCGGACGGCGAACAGCGGCAAATCATCGATCAGCTTTTGCGCCGGCGAGGCGCGCTCCGCGGCCTCCAGCTCGGCCAGCACGGCCCTGGCCCGCGTGATGACCGCCTCCGGCAGGCCCGCGAGCTTCGCCACCTGGATGCCGTAGGAGCGGTCCGCCGCCCCCGGCACCACTTCGTGCAGGAAGATCACGTCGCCATGCCACTCCGTCACCTTCACGGTGGCGTTGGAGAGGCGGCGGCAGCGCTGGGACAGCGCGGTCAGCTCGTGAAAATGGGTGGCGAACAGCGCCCGGCAGCGGTTCACCTCGTGGAGGTGTTCCAGGCTCGCCCAGGCGATGGACATGCCGTCGAAGGTGGCCGTGCCCCGGCCGATCTCGTCGAGGATGACGAGGGAGCGCGGCGTCGCCTGGTTCAGGATGGCCGCCGTTTCCACCATCTCCACCATGAAGGTGGAGCGCCCGCGCGCCAGGTCGTCCGCCGCGCCGACGCGGGAGAACAGCCGGTCCACGACGCCGATGCGGGTGGAGCGGGCCGGCACGAAGGCCCCCGCCTGCGCAAGTACCGCGATGAGCGCGTTCTGCCGGAGGAAGGTGGATTTACCCGCCATGTTCGGGCCGGTGACGAGCACGATGCGCCCATCCTTGTCCCCTTCCGGCGGCGAGAGATCGCAATCGTTGGGCACAAAGGGCCCGCCGTCCTTGGCGAGGGCCTGCTCCACCACCGGATGGCGCCCGCCGGCGATGGCGAAGGCGACGCCTTCCTCCATATGCGGGCGCACATGGGCCTCGGTGGCGGCGAGTTCCGCGAGGCCGGAGGCGACATCCAGCTCGGCGAGGGCCTCGGCGGCGGCGCGGATGGCTTCCGTCTCGGCCACGATGGCGGCGGACAGGCGCTCGAAGATGGACTGCTCCAGCGCCAGAGCCCGCTCGCCCGCGCTGGCGATGCGGCTTTCAAGATCGCCCAGCTCCACCGACGAGAAGCGCATGGCCCCCGCCATGGTCTGCCGATGGACGAAGACGGCATCGTGCGGCGGCTCACGCAACTTGTCGGAATTCTGCTGCGAGACCTCCACATAATAGCCGAGCACCGCATTGTGCCGGATCTTCAGGGCGCGGACGCCTGTCTCCTCCACATAGCGGCGCTCCAGCGCGGCGACGACACGGCGGCTCTCGTCGCGCAGGGCGCGGGTGGCGTCGAGTTCGCTGTCGCAGCCTT
>JAYSCE010000712.1:0-1562 GCA_041915035.1 Xanthobacter sp. | reverse complement strand
CGCTTCCTCATGGCATAGGCGATGTCGAGGCCGGACATGTCCGACACCGCGAAGATGCCCATGGCGAAGCCGAAGGCCTCCAGCGCCGCATCCACCTGGTCGGGGCTGGCGCCATCCTCCACCAGATATTCCGCGTGGCGCCGGTAGACCGCATAGATGCGGTTGCCGATGAAGCCGTCGCAATTGCCTGCAACGACCGGCTGCTTGCCCATCCTCTTCGCCAGAGCGAGGGCGGTGGCCAACACGTCCGGCGCGGTATGGGTCGCCTTCACCACCTCCAGCAGCTTCATGATGTTGGCCGGGGCGAAGAAGTGCAGGCCCACCACGTCCTGCGGCCGGGAGGTCGCGGCGGCGATGGCGTCGAGGTCGAGATAGGAGGTGTTGGTGGCGAGCACCGCGCCCGGCTTCACCACTTGGTCCAGGCGGCGGAAGATGTCGGTCTTCACGGCCATGTCCTCGAAGGCGGCCTCGACAATCAGGTCGGCCTGCGCCAGCGCGGAATAGTCGGAGGCCGGCGCGAGGCGGGAGAGGCGCTCGGCCTTCTGCGCCTCGGTGATGCGGCTGCTCTTCACCTGCCGGGCATAGAGGGCGTCGATGCGCGCAACGCCGGCCTGCGCAGCCTCGTCATCCCGCTCCACCAGCGTCACCGGATATCCGGCATCCAGCAGTGCCACGGCGATGCCCGCGCCCATGGTGCCGGCGCCGATGACGGCGGTGGACGAGACCGCGCGTGCCTTTGCCCCTTCCAGTCCCGGCACCTTCAGCGCCTCACGCTCGGCGAGGAAGAGGTGGCGCAGGGCTTTGGCTTCCGGGCTCTCGCGCAAGGAGAGGAAGGCGGCGCGCTCGGTGGCGAGGCCGGACGCGAAGTCCGCATCCTTCGAGGCCGTAATGACGCGAATGGCCTCGGCGATGGCCGGCACACCCTTGGCGCCCTTGAGCGCCTTGGCCGCGGCCGCCTCCTCCTCGGCCGAATCGCCCGAAGGGACCGGCAGGGCCGAGAGCCGGCGCTTCACGACAGATGGCGCGCGGGCGATGGCTTCGGCGACGAGATCGCCCTCCACCCGATCATCGATGAGGCCCAGCGCCAGCGCCTCCCCGGCCTTCAGCACCCGCCCCTCGCACACCAGCCCGATGGCCTGCGCCACGCCGACGAGACGCACCAGCCGCTGGGTTCCCCCCGCGCCCGGGATGATGCCGAGCCGGGTCTCGGTGAGCCCCACCAGCGCTTTCGCCGAGCCGAGCCTGAGATCGCAGGCCAGCGCGATCTCGCATCCCCCGCCCAGCGCCGCGCCATCCAGCACCGCGACCACGGGCTTGGTGCAGGCATCGATGGCCCCCACCACCTCAGGCAAGAACGGCTCATCCGGCGGCAGCGCCATCTCCTTGAGGTCCGCCCCCGCGATGAACCGTCCCGGCCCGCCGCTCAGCACAAGCGCCGAAACCGACCCATCCGCCTCCAGCTCCCGCACCGCATCCAGCAGCCCCTGCCGCACCCCGCGAGACAGCGCATTCACCGGAGCATGGTCGATGTGAATGACAGCCACAGGGCCGTGGCGGGTGAT
>JAYSCE010000711.1:0-1565 GCA_041915035.1 Xanthobacter sp. | reverse complement strand
CGGAACCCCCCAGCGCCATTGGGTACCGGTTGCGGCGCGGACACACGCCGGCAAGCGACGCGGCCGTTGATGCTTTCTCGGTCCGGCTGAAGAGCATCCTCGAAACGCCGATGCCGACAGGTGTGCATCGACAGGAACTGGCTCCCCGGCGGCTCCTGCTCTCTCCCGAGGCCAAGGAACTGCTGTGGCGCTTCCATGAGGCCGTGGAGCAAGCGCAGGCACCAACAAAGCCGATGGAGCACGTCCGGGCATATGCGTCCAAATCTATGGAACAGGCAGCACGCATTGCCGGGGTACTGACCCTATGGGCTGACTTGGAGGCATCCGAGGTGGCACCGCAGGCGATGGGTTGCGGCGTCAAGCTGGCGCAGTTTTACCTTTCCGAAGCAAAGCGGCTGGCGGAGGCGGGGCCCGTCTCCGATGCTACGGCCAACGCGGACATGCTGCGCATCTGGCTCCTGGAAGTGGGCAGTGTCCCAGCACATGGTGTAGGAGGCCGCGCGCGGAGCCTCCGGCGTAGCGCAGCGCGCGGCTGCGGGTGACGCTGGCGGTCATCGCCGATCTTCGGAGAAGGTTCGGGTTGCGACACCTGGAACCGACAACGGAGATGACGATGACCGAAGAGAGAATGGCGCTGATCGAGCTGGTTGAGAAGCAGGCGGACGGCGACCTCGTGCGCGAGATGCTGGCCTTTGCGGCCGAGCGGATGATGGAGGCCGAGGTCGAGGCGCGGACGGGCGCGGCGAAGGGCGCGCGCTCGCCGCTGCGGGAAGTCCAGCGCAACGGATACCGCGACCGCGATTGGGATACCCGGGCTGGGCGGATCGCGCTGGAGATCCCGAAGCTCCGGAAGGGCAGCTACTTCCCGAGCTTTCTGGAGCCACGACGGACGGCCGAGAAGGCCCTCGTGGCGGTGATCCAGGAAGCTTACGTCCAAGGCATTTCCACCCGCTCGGTGGACGACCTGGTGAAGGCCATGGGCGCGGGCGGCATGTCCAAGAGCCAGGTCAGCCGCCTCTGCGCCGAGATCGACGAGCGGGTGAACGCCTTCCTGGCCCGGCCCCTGGAGGGCGCGTGGCCCTATCTCTGGCTGGATGCCACCTATGTGAAGGTTCGCGAGGGCGGGCGGATCATCAGCCGTGCCGTGATAATCGCGGTGGCCGTGAACGAGGACGGCAAGCGGGAAGTGCTGGGCGTCGCCACCGGCCCCTCCGAGGCCGAGACGTTCTGGACCGAGTTCCTCCGCTCCCTCGCCGACCGCGGTCTGCGCGGCGTGAAGCTGGTGATCGCCGACGACCACAAGGGCTTGCGGGCGGCCGCACGCCGCGTGTTCAACGCGACCCACCAGAGGTGCCGCATTCACTGGATGCGGAATGCGCTGGCCCATGCTCCGGCGAAGCAGCGCACGGCCGTGGCGGCGATGCTGAAGACCATCTTCGCGCAGGAGACCAAGGCCGAGGCAGAGACCCAGTGGGAGATCGTGGCAGACGCGCTCCGCGAGAAGCAGCCCAAGCTCGGCACCCTGATGGACAGCTCCCGCGACGACGTCCTCGCCTACATGTCCT
>JAYSCE010000710.1:0-1567 GCA_041915035.1 Xanthobacter sp. | reverse complement strand
GACGGCGCGGACTGCGAGCGCTGGAACATGCTGCACCCCGATGCGCAACCGCGCGTGCCCTTCGTGACGCAGCAGCTCGCGCCGCATGCCGGCCCCGTGGTGGCCTCCACCGACTACATCAAGGCCTACACGGACCAGATCCGGGCCTTCGTGCCCAAGGGCCGGGCCTACAAGGTGCTGGGCACCGACGGCTTCGGGCGCAGCGACTTCCGCAGCAAGCTGCGCGAGCACTTCGAGGTCAACCGCCACTACATCGCCGTGGCCGCGCTGGCCGCGTTGGCCGACGAAGGCGCCGTGCCCCGGGCCAAGGTCGCGGAGGCGATCGCGAAGTACGCGATCAAGGCTGACAAGGTGAACCCGCTGTACGCCTGATCATCGCCGGCGACGCACAACGAGAAGGCCCGCATCCGGGCCACGGAGAACAAGAAACATGGCCCTGGTCGAAGTGAAGGTCCCCGACATCGGCGACTTCAAGGAAGTCGCCGTCATCGAGTTGCTGGTCCAGCCCGGCGACACGATCAAGGCGGAACAGTCCCTGCTCACCGTCGAGTCCGACAAGGCCTCCATGGAGATCCCCTCCAGCACCGCGGGCGTGGTGAAGGAGCTGCGGGTGAAGATGGGGGACAAGGTTGCCGAAGGTAGCGTGATCGCGGTGGTGGAGGCGGCGGCAGGCGCGCCGAGCCCCTCTCCCCAGCCCTCTCCCCAGGGGGGAGAGGGGGCGAAGCCCGTCTCCTCTCCCGCTCCCGCCCCGGTGGGAGAGGCCCGGGGCGAGGGCGGTCGCACGCCGCCCACCGCCGCCCTGCCGCCGCACGAACCCGGCGCCCCGTCCGGCAACCTGCCGCATGCCTCGCCGTCGGTGCGCAAGTTCGCACGCGAGCTGGGCGTGCCGCTCGAGGAGGTCAAGGGCTCCGGGCCGAAGGGCCGCATCACGCAGGAGGACGTGCAGGCGTTCACCAAGGCGGTGATGGCCGGCGAAGCGCGCACGAAAGCCGCGGGCCAGGGCCCGGCCGGCGGCGGAGCGGCCCTCGGCCTGCTGCCGTGGCCCCAGGTGGACTTCGCGAAGTTCGGGCCCGTCGAGCGCAAGCCGGTGCCGCGCATCAAGAAGATCAGCGCCGCCAACCTGCACCGCAACTGGGTGATGATCCCGCACGTCACCAACCACGACGACGCGGACATCACCGAGCTGGAGGCCTTCCGCGTCCAGCTGAACAAGGAGAACGAGAAGTCCGGCACCAAGCTGACGATGCTCGCCTTCCTGGTGAAGGCCTGCGTCGCCGCGCTGAAGAAGTACCCCGACTTCAACAGCTCCCTGGACGGCGAGGAGCTCGTCTTCAGGAACTACTGGCACATCGGCTTCGCTGCGGACACGCCCAACGGCCTGATGGTCCCGGTGATCAAGGACGCGGACACCAAGGGCGTGCTGCAGATCGCGCAGGAGACGGCCGAGCTGGCGAAGAAGGCGCGCGACGGCAAGCTCAGCCCTGCCGACATGTCGGGCGCGACTTTCACGATTTCTTCACTCGGCGGTATCGGCGGCAGGTACTTCTCGCCGATCATCAACGCGCCG
>JAYSCE010000709.1:0-1582 GCA_041915035.1 Xanthobacter sp. | reverse complement strand
CCGGAGCAGCGCTACATCGCCTGGGGCCCCGGCCCGCGCGCCAGCCAGGCGCTGATGCTGGCGGTGCGCGCCCGTGCCTTGCTGGATGGGCGCTATGCGCCCTCCCTCGACGACGTGGTGGCCCTCGCCGAGCCGGTGCTGAAGCACCGCATGGCGCTGACCTTCGCGGCACGCGCCGAGCGCCAGAGCGTCACCGATATCATTCGCCGCCTCACCGAGCGGCTCGGGTGAGCGCGGACCGGCCCGCGCCCATGGCCAGCACCCGGAAAGGCTCACCCGAGGATGCACAGCGGCACGCCGTAGAAGCGTCCGCCCTCGCGGCCGCAGACCTTGCCGCGGCCATGCCGCGCCTCGTGCTGGAGGCGCGACGCATCGCCATGAGCGTGCAGCACGGGCTGCACGGGCGCCGCCGCTCCGGAACGGGCGAGAATTTCTGGCAGTATCGCCGTTTCGTGGATGGCGAGCCGGCCAATCGCGTGGACTGGCGGCGCTCCGCCCGCGACGATCATCTCTATGTGCGAGAGCGCGAGTGGGAGGCCAGCCACACCGTGTGGATCTGGCCCGACCTCTCCGCCTCAATGGATTACGCCTCCCGCGGGCAGCCGCCGAAGCGCGAGCGCGCGCTGGTGGTCGCCTTCGCCCTCGCCGAGCTTCTGGTGAAGGGAGGCGAGCGCGTGGGCATTCCCGAACTGATGCGCCCCTCGGCCACCCGCCGCATCGTCGAGCGCATGGCCGAGGCCGTGGTTCTGGCGCCCCGCCTGCCGGGAAGCTTGCCGCCCGAATTCGGCCCCTCGCCCCTGTCCGAAATCGTGCTTCTGGGCGATTTCTGGAGCCCCGCAGAGGAGATCTCGGCCCGCCTGCATGCGCTGGCCGCTTCCGGTGCCCACGGCCATCTGGTTCAGATCGTAGATCCCTCGGAGGAGACCTTTCCCTTCTCGGGCCGGATCGAGTTTCACGAGCCGGAGGGCGGCGACCGCCTCACGGTCGGCCGCGCCGAGAGCTGGAAGTCGGATTATGAGCTGAAGCTGGCGGATCATCGCGCGCGCCTTCGCGCCGCCGCCGAGCGGCTGGGCTGGAGCTTCGCCATCCACCGCACCGACCGGCCTGCAAGCGAACTGCTGCTGGCTCTGCACCAGCGCATGGGCGCGGGCGGCGGCCCGTCCGCCATGCCCAAGGGCGGCGGACATGCCTATGTTTCCGGAGGGCCGGCCTGATGTTCGGTCTTCCCCTCGCCTTTTCCGCGCCGCTGCTGCTCACCGCCTTCCTGGCGCTGCCTCTGCTGTGGTTCCTGCTGCGGGTGGTGCCGCCGAAGCCGCGCGAGGTGAGCTTTCCTCCGTTGCGCCTGCTGCTCGGCATCACGCCCAAGGAGGAGAGCGCGGCCCGCACGCCCTGGTGGCTGACCGCTTTGCGCCTGCTGCTGGCGGCGCTGGTCATCCTCGCCGCCGCCGGCCCCATCTGGAATCCGCCGGCGACGGCGCCGGCCGGTACTGGACCGCTTCTCATCGTCATCGACCAGGGCTGGCCGGCCGCAGCGAGCTGGGAGGCGCGCCGCAGCGCCGCAGCCGCCCTCATCGATGAGGCG
>JAYSCE010000708.1:0-1586 GCA_041915035.1 Xanthobacter sp. | reverse complement strand
GAGATAGGTGAGGGAAGCCGCGCGCACCCCCTCGATGTTGCCGCCATAGGGCGCGAGGGTGAGGTAGAGCGACAGAATTTCGTCCTTGGAGAGCCGCGCCTCCAGCTCCAGCGCGCGGCGCATCTGGGCGAGCTTGGCGTTCAACGTGCGGGCGCGCGGCGGCAAAGTGAGCCTAGCCACCTGCATGGTCAGGGTCGATCCTCCGGAGACCACCCGCAGGGAGCCCGCCGCCTGCCCCGCCGCGCGCAGCAGCGCGAGGGCATCGACGCCCATATGCTCGCGGAAGCGCCGGTCCTCATAGGCGAGGATCATGGCGACGAGGCGCGGGTCCACGTCCGTTGCCGAGGCGGCGAGGCGCCAGCGCCCGTCCGGCAAGGCGAAGGGGCGCAGCAGGCGCCCCTCCTTGTCCACCACCTCGGCCGAGACCTTGGGCTCGGGCGGCGGTGGCGCGTTGGCGCGGAGGACAGTGAGACCTGCGGCGCCGGCCCCGAGCGCCAGCACGAGGCCGAGCCCCGCCGCGCCCGCCGCCCAGCGCCAGCGGCGCGGGCGGGCAGGAGACGGCTGGGGTGCCTGCGGCAGCTCGCTCATCGCGCGGGCGCGACCTCCATGCTGCCGGCTGCCGTGCGGGCGAAGCGGTCGGGGCGGTACATGTCCTCCACCATGGCCGGCGGATGGGCGTAGCGGCCGGGCGAGACGGCCCGCACCGTGTAGGCGACGACGAAGGGCCCGTCGCCCTCCTCCCGCGTCACCGAGGCGACGAAGCGGTCGTCGCGGAACTCCACATGGCCGGCCTCGCTGGTCTCGTCGAGCCAGGTGAAGCCGCCGTCACCGCCCTTGATGAGGTTGGGGTTCTCGATCTCGAAGCCCGCCGGCAGGTAGTCCACCATTAGCACGTCGGCGAGCGCGCTCTTCTCCTCGGAGAAGGTGAGGACCACCGCGAAGCGCTGGTTCTGCACCGCCTTCGTCGGGTCCGCCGGCTTGCCGTCGAGGGTGAAATACTTGCGGTCCAGCGTGAAGCCCTTGGCGATGGCCGGCTCGGGCGCGATGGGCGCGCCGTTGACGCCGATCACCACCTTCACCGGCTCGGTGCCCATGTTGCGCAGGGTGAGCGGCCCGCGCTCCAGATCGGCGCGCGACAGCTTGCTGCCGAACGGCCCGCGCACGAGGCCGCCATCCACCTCCAGCGTCATGTTGGCGGCGCTGGCGACGAGCGTGCGGGCGGCGAGCAGCAGCCACGCATTCTCCTGCGTGGAGGTGCGCTCCGTGCGCACGCGGGCGGCATCCACGCGGGCGAGCGCCACGGCGGCCACCTTCTCCAGTCCCGCCTCTCGGGCGAGCACGGTCAAGGCGGCGGCATCGCGCAGCACCGATCCGAAGTCGGCACGGCCGATCTCCGGCGCGGTGGCGCTGGCGGGGATGCCTTCCAGCGCCACGTTGAACGCCCGTTGCGCGCGGGTGCGGTCGCCGAGCAGCGCGAGGGCCGCGCCCACCTGTCCGCGGGCGAGGGGCGAAGAGAGGTCCTTCAGCCGCGTGTCGGCGAGGTAGCGCAGATCACCCAGCGGCGCGCGGCCATTGCGGGCCAGCAC
>JAYSCE010000707.1:0-1586 GCA_041915035.1 Xanthobacter sp. | reverse complement strand
ATCGCCACGTCCTTGAAGGCCAAGGTCGGGCCGTGGAACAGCTCCAGCAGGAAGCGGTTGGGGCCGAGCTGTGTCAGCGGCGTCACGGCCGGATGGCGGAAGGAGGCGTAAGCGTCGGCGATCATCAGGTCGAGCACGCGCTCGGGCAGCGCATCGCCGACGAAGGGGGAAATCACCGCCTTGGCCACCGCCGGATAGGGTTTTCCCGCCAGCGCGGCGATCTCGTCCGCGCTCAAAGCGGGGAAAACCTCCGGCACATAGAGGCCGCCGTCGCGCGCCAGACCGGCCAGCAGCGCATCGGAAAACGACAGGACAGGAGCTTCGCCCCGGGTGGAAACGTAACGCACGGGCCCTCGACAGGTCTTGAGAGGCCCAAAGCGGGCCTGCCGCCAAACTACCCGCAAGCGCGCTCGCGGGAAAGGCGGGGTGGCGAGGGGTGTGGGGATGGACGCAAGGTCGATGAGCGCTGACCCCCGCGCCATCGTCCTCCGGCTCGACCGGAGGACCCGCGCTGGAACACCTGGGCCGCCCTCTCAGTCCGTCATGGCCGGGCTTGTCCCGGCCATCCACGTGGATCGGCTGGGAACACGTCTACAACCATCGTCCCATCGGCCCGACGTGGATGCCTGGAACCCGCATGTTTGCGGGTTCCGCTCTCACGGGCGGAAGTCGGCAACAGCCGACTTCCGGCACAAGGCCGGGCATGACGGTGGTGAAGAAACGCTCCCCTCAGCTCTTCTCGCGCACGTAGCGGCCGGGGGCGTCCTCGATGGGGGTGAAGTGGCCGCCGCCGATGGCGCGGGCGGGCACGTCCTCGGGATAATAGCTGGAGAACCAGTTCAGCCAGTCCGGCCACCAGGAGCCCTTGTGCTCCTGCGCGCCCTGAAGCCACAGATCGTAGCTCGGCCCGGTGGGGCCGTCCGCCCAGTACTGGTACTTCATCTTGGCCGGCGGATTGACCACGCCGGCGATGTGGCCGGAGCCGGCGAGCACGTAGCGCACCGGGCCGGAGAGCATGTTGGCGCCGATGAACACCGAATTGGGCGGGGCGATATGGTCTTCCCGCGTCGCCAGCGAATAGACCGGCACGTTCACCTTGGTCATGTCGATCCGCACGCCGGACAGCTCGGCGAGGCCGCGGGCGATGTTGTTGGTGAGGTAGCAGTTGCGCAGGTAATAGGAATGGTTCGCCGCCGGCATGCGGGTGGAATCGGCGTTCCAGAACAGAAGGTCGAACGGGAACGGCGCCTTGCCCTTCATGTAGTTGTTCACCACATAGGGCCAGATCAGGTCGTTCGAGCGCAGCATGTTGAAGGCCGAGGCCATCTTGCTGCCTTCGAGATAGCCGGTCTGCTTCATCTTGCGCTCGATGGCGGCGAGCTGGTCCTCGTCCACGAACACCTTCAGATCGCCCGCATGGGTGAAGTCGATCTGGGTGGTGAGGAAGGTGGCGGAGGCGATGCGGTCATCCCCCGTCGCGGCCATGTAGGCGAGCGTGGTGGCGAGCAGCGTGCCGCCGACGCAATAGCCGATGGCGTGGGCCTGCCGCTCGCCGGTGGCGATGGCCACCTTGTCGAGGGCGGCCA
>JAYSCE010000706.1:0-1587 GCA_041915035.1 Xanthobacter sp. | reverse complement strand
AGGCGGTGACGGCGCCCGCCGCGATGATGGCGATGTTGGCGAAAGCGTCGTTGCGCGCCGAGAGGAAGGCGGCCTTCGTGAGGCTGCCGCGATGGTGCCGGTAGCGGGCGAGGAGGAAGGCGCAGGTGAGGTTCACCGCCAGCGCGCCGAGGCCGGTGAGGGACAAGGCGAGGGGCTGCGGCGCCACCGGATCGAGGAACTTGTCCCACGCCGTCCACACCGTGGCGAGACCGGGGACGAGGAGGATCAGCGCCAGCGCCATGCCCACCTTCGCCCGCGCCCGCGCCGACCAGGCGAGGGCGACGAAGATCAGGAGGTTGACG
Source organism: Xanthobacter sp. (assembly GCA_041915035.1). Taxonomy (GTDB): domain Bacteria; phylum Pseudomonadota; class Alphaproteobacteria; order Rhizobiales; family Xanthobacteraceae; genus Xanthobacter. The sequence goes on along the minus strand of JAYSCE010000706.1, from coordinate 1,264 downwards.
CTAGCGTCTTCCAGAAAGTCCACGCTGTCCGCGAACAGCGAGACCGAGCCGATGGCGAGCGCCACCGCGAACTCCACGCCGAAATAGGCGAGGTTCGCCAGCGCCACCACCAGCACCGTCCGGCGCAGGCCCGCATGGTCCAAAACCTGCCCGTCGCTCATTGCGCCCCCTCGATCGTCATGCCCTGCGGTCGTCATGCCCTGCGATCCTGCCGCAGGGTTACGCAAGGCGCGCCGCCTGTCGAGCGCTCAGGAGAGCACGCCCCGCCACACGGCCACCAGCAGGAACACGCCCATGCCGATGCGGTAGAACACGAAGGGCCAGGACGAGAGGCGCTCCATCACCCGCATCAGCGTCCAGATGGCGACGAAGGCGGAGAGCGAGGCGGTGACGAGGCCGACGCCGAGCACTTCCCAGCCCTGCATGTCGAGGCCGGCGTGGTGCAGCTCCAAGAGTTCCTTCACGCCCGCCGCGAAGATGGCCGGCAGGCCGAGCAGGAAGGAGAAGCGGGCGGCATCCTCCCGGCGCAGGCCGAGGAACATGGCCGCCGTCAGCGTCGAGCCCGAGCGTGACACGCCTGGAATGAGCGCGCCCACCTGCGCAAGGCCCACCACCAGCGCATCCGGCAGCTTGATCTGCGCGAAGGTGCGGGTGTGGCGGCTGGTCATTTCCGCGATGCCCAGCAGGAGGCCCATGACGAGGCTGGCCGCGCCGATGACCCACAATTCGCGGAAGGACGAGCCGCAGGCGTTCAGCTTGCTCTTCAAGAGCACGCCGGCGATGACGATGGGGATGGTTCCGAGGATGATGCCGAGCACGGTCTTGGGCGCGTGGGCGGTGAAATCCCCCGTTCGCACCGACGAGATCGTGCCGCAGGCGAGCGCCCGCAGGTCGCTCCAGAAATAGGTCACCACCGCGAACAAGGCGGCGAGCTGCATGGCCGCCGAGAAGGCGGAGCCGGGATCGGGCCAGCCGAGCACCGCCGGCACGAGGCGCATGTGCGCCGTGGAGGAGATGGGCAGAAGCTCGGTGATGCCCTGGACGACGCCGAGGACGGCGACCTTGCCGGTGCCGAGGGCGACGAACCCGGTGTCCACCCCATTGGTGCAGACGCTGGCCATGGTGTCGATTTCCGCTTGCTGTGAGGTCGGCGTGGCGCCTGCGGAAGGCCGTGCGCGCAAGGAGGAGCAAGCGCGCGCGAAGACAGGCGTCCCTTGCTATCTGCTTCGCGCGCGCGACGGAACCTTGCGGGGTGCGCGTTGTC
>JAYSCE010000705.1:0-1594 GCA_041915035.1 Xanthobacter sp. | reverse complement strand
GGTCGCCGCCTGCTGGCCGAGCACCGCGCGCTGCACAATGGCCCGCGCCACCGCTTCCGCCCCCGCCCGGTCGCCGGCGCGGTAAAGCTCCCACGCCCGCTCCAGTGTCGGCAGAGGGCCGCCCCGATCGGCACCCATGCGTCAGAACCTGAGGCGCAACTGCGCGGAGGCGGTGCTGTTGGAATAGCCGTCGCCGAAGCTGCCGCGATATTCGAGATAGCCGTCGAGATTGGCCGAGAAGGCGAAGGAGAGGCCCGCCGCGGCCAGCGCCAGATCGCCCGGCCCGCCGGACAGGATGTTGAAGGCGATGGTGCTGTCGGACAGGAAGGCGGCGCCGAGGCTCACGCCCGTATCGAGATATTCGTGCTGCCAGCCGGCCTCGAGACGCAGCGTCACCGGCACGGCGGCGAGCGACAGCGGCTGGATCACGCGCAGGCCGAGGGTGGATTGCAGCGACTGGGTGGTGTCGGCCGCGACGTTCAGGTTGAACACGCCGGCCCCGCGCTCGGCGAAGGTGTCGGTGGCCAGCGCCGCATAGGCGAGGCGCAGATAGGGCTCCAGCTTCGCGCCGGGGGCGTAGGCATAATCATAGCCCGCCTCGCCCACCACCGCGCCCGCATTGCCCGCAAAGTTCGAGCGCGCGGTGAAGAGCGTGCCGCCGAACGCGATGGAGCGGCTCATGTCGTAGGTCTGGTAGCCGTAGGTGCCGAACAGGTTGGCGTAGAAGGCACCCCACTGCTTTTCCGCATAGAGCGAGGCGGTCCACTGGTCCACCGAGCCGGAGGCGGGCGTGGTGAAGCCGAGGTTGGCGGTCTGGTAGCTGAAGACGGCGCCGCCGCGCGCATCGTCGCCGAAGGTCCGCTCGATGCCACCGAGCACGCCTCCGCCGGAGCTGGTGGTGGTGCCGTTGCCGGTGTTGTAGCTGCCCCAGTTGCCGAACGGGCGCAGCCACACGCTGTTCTCAGGCGCGGCCGGTGCCGGGGAGAGGGCGGCCCGCGGGCCGGAGGCGGCGGAGGTGGGCGTTGTCGCGGCATAGGCGTTGGCGGAGAGGCTCACATCGCCCGCGCCATAGGAGAGGAGCGCGCTGCCGCCGCTGGGCAGGGCGCCCGTGCCGCGCGTGGCAGCGAGCTGCTGGCTGATCTGCCCGTTGATGGTGCCGAACGTCGCCATGCCGGCCGCCTTCGCATCAGCCAAAGGCGCGCCCGACATCTGGTTGATGAGGTTCGTCACCTGCCCGTCGGTGCCGACATAGAAGCTGTCCAGCACCGGGCTCAGGGGCGAGGAGAGGGAAAGCCGCTGGTAGTTGAGATCGATCCCCGCCGCGAGCGAACGCCCCGCCAGCGAGAGGCCGGCGAGGGAGGTGGTGGCGTTGCGCGTGAGAACCAGCGTCGCCCCGTCCGCATCATAGGTCACGGCGGCGGAGAGCAGGCTGTTGGGCGTGGTCACGTCGGCGAAGCTGCCGGAGATGTCGAAGGAGGAGACGAGATCGTAGCTCGTGGTCTTCGCCCGCAGCCCCGCGACGCCCAGCACGGCCACCGTGCCGTCGAGCTCCGCGCTGGTCGCGACGATGGGGGCGGCGGTCCATTGCGGGGAG
>JAYSCE010000704.1:0-1595 GCA_041915035.1 Xanthobacter sp. | reverse complement strand
CGCATCACCGTGACGGGCGCCGTCTCCAACAAGTCGGCACGGCGCATCGCCATGTCCATCGCCAACTCGCCTCTGGTGAAGACGGCAGTGGCCGGCGAGGACGCCAACTGGGGCCGCGTGGTGATGGCGGTGGGCAAGGCGGGCGAGCCGGCCGACCGCGACCTGCTCTCCATTTCCTTCGGCGATATCCGCGTCGCCCACGAGGGCGCCCGCGATCCCGGTTACGACGAGGCGGCGGTCTCCGAATACATGAAGAACGCGGTGATCGATCTCACCGTGGACCTCGGCCTGGGGCGCGGCACCGACCGCGTGCTCACCTGCGACCTGACCAAGGAATATGTGGCGATCAACGGGGACTACCGCTCGTGAAGATCACCCTTGTCGCCGCCTGCGCGCTGGTGGATGGCGACGGCCGCGTGCTGGTTGCGCAGCGGCCGGAGGGCAAGGCGCTGGCCGGCCTGTGGGAGTTTCCCGGCGGCAAGGTCGAGCCCGGCGAGCGGCCGGAGGAGACGCTGATCCGCGAGTTGCAGGAAGAACTGGGCATCACGGTGAAGGAGGCGTGCCTCGCCCCCCTCACTTTCGCCAGCTACCCCTACGAGACCTTCCATCTTCTGATGCCCCTCTGGATCTGCCGCCGCTGGGAGGGCGTGATCCAGAAGAAGGAGCATCAGGCGCTACAATGGCTTCGTCCCGGACGCCTCCGCGACATTCCCATGCCGCCCGCCGACGAACCGCTGATCCCGGCGCTGATCGATCTCCTCGGCCCCTGATCGCCCGATGTCATCCGCCACGGCGACCCGCATCGGCTTCCTCGCCATCCTGCTGTGGGCGACGCTTGCCTTCTTCACGGCGGCGACGGGGAAGGTGCCGCCCTTCCTGCTGACCGCACTGACCTTTGGCATCGGCGGGGCGGTGGGGCTGGGGGCGGCGCTGGCGGGCCCGGGGCTCGGCGTGCTCAGGCAGCGGCCGCTCGCCTATCTCCACGGCGTGGGCGGGCTGTTCGGCTACCATTTCCTCTATTTCACCGCTTTGAAGCTGGCGCCGGCGGCGGAGGCGGGGCTGATCGCCTATCTCTGGCCGCTGCTTATCGTGCTGCTCTCCGCCTTCCTGCCGGGCGGCGGGCTCAGGCGCGTGCATGTGATCGGCGCACTGATGGGCTTTGCCGGCACCGTGGTGCTCCTCGCCGGAAAGGGCGGCTTTTCCGGCATCGAGATGCGGTTCCTGCCGGGCTATCTCGCGGCCTTCGCCTGCGCCTTCATCTGGTCGTCCTATTCGGTGGCCTCGCGCCATTTCGCCGATGTGCCGACGCAGGCGGTGGCCGGCTTCTGCCTCGCCACGGCTGTGCTCGCCGCCTTCTGCCATTTCGCGTGGGAAGAAACCGTGTGGCCCGCCTCAGCGGGGGAGTGGACAGCGGTGGTGCTGCTCGGCATCGGGCCGGTGGGCCTCGCCTTCTACACCTGGGACATCGGCATGAAGCGGGGCGACGTGCGCCTGCTGGGCGTCGCGTCATATGCGGCGCCGGTGCTCTCCACGCTGCTGCTGGTGGTGACTGGATTTTCCGCACCGTCCCTCGCGCTCGCGGTGGCTTGCGCGCT
>JAYSCE010000703.1:0-1596 GCA_041915035.1 Xanthobacter sp. | reverse complement strand
CATCCGCACCTGGCCGTTCTGACGCGGGCTCATCATCGCCTGCGCCAGCGCCTCGGGCTTGAGGAGGTCGAGGAACTGGTCCTTCGAGCCCTGGTCGATCAGCACCGGCCCGTCGAAGCCGAGGCGCCGCATCAGGAGCGTCGCGTCATGCCCCGCCCAGGCCGCCTCGTCGGCGCCGAGATAGGCCCTGAACTGCTTGCGGCCCCAGTCGGACTGGGTCGGGTGGGCAATGGGCGCAAAGGCCGAGACGGAGCGGAACCGCCCCGGGAGACGCATCGCCAGCGTCAGCGCGCCGTGGCCCCCCATCGAATGGCCGGTGATGGCCTGGCGGTCCGCGTCGAGTGCGAAATTCGCGGTCAGAATGCGCGGCAGTTCATCGGCGACGTAGTCCCACATGCGGAAATGGGGCGCCCACGGCGTCTCGGTCGCGTTGACGTAGAAGCCCGCGCCCTGGCCGAGGTCATAGGCCGGATCGTCTGCCACGCCCTCGCCCCTGGGCGATGTGTCGGGAAAGACCAGCGCGATGCCCGCCTCCGCCGCCCAGCCCTGCGCAGCCGCCTTCACCATTGCGTTCTCATGCGTGCAGGTGAGGCCGGAGAGATACCAGAGCGCCGGCACCGGATGGTCCGCTGCCTCTTCAGGCAGGAAGAGGCCGAAGGTCATGTCGCCGCCGCAGGTGTCGGAGGCGTGGCGGTAGACACCCTGGATGCCGCCGTAGCACTTGTTCTCGGATAGGGTCTGCATGGCGTGGTCCTTTCTCAGGCGGCCGTAATCCAGGCGATGACGGCGGAAACGGTGAGGATGCTGAAGGCGGTGGAAATCAGGATGGAGGCGGAGACACGCTGCGGCGCCACGCCGTAGTGCCGGGCAAGGATATAGACGTTCCCCGCGACGGGAAGCGCGGCCGCGGCGATCATCACACCCGCGGCCTCGCGTTCCACCGGGAAAATCCAGAGCGCGGCGACGGCCACCGCCCCGGGGTGCAGCACGAGCTTGGCGAAGCTGAGCCAGAGCGCGACGGAAAGCCGCTCGGCCGATTTCGACGCCAGCGAGGCGCCGATGGCGAAGAGCGCGCCCGGCGTCGCGGCCGCGCCGAGAAGGGCGAGGAACTCTGCCCCCGGTGCCGGCATCGGCAGGCGCAGGGCTGACCAGGCGATGCCGGCCACCATCGCCACGATCATCGGGTTCTTCGCGAGCCCGAGCGCCAGGACCCTGACGATTCGCGGCGACAGGTGCCCCTCGCGCGAAGCGGTGATGATGAGGGTGATGAGGCTCGAGAACACGATGAGGTCGATCGCCAGCACCATCAGCACCGGTCCCGCCGCACCGGGGCCGAGCAGCATCGTCAGCATCGGCACCCCGAGAAAGCCGGTGTTGCCGATCACGGCGCATTGCGCCTCGACCGACGCCTCGGGGATCGAGACGCGGCGCGCCAGTGCCACACCGAAGGCGAGCAGATAGACGATCGTGCAGCCCGAGAGATAGGCCATCGCGAAGGCCGGGTCGAATATCTCGCCCACCGAAAGGTTCGCCGCGAAGCGGAAGAGCATGGCCGAGAGCGCGAAGTAGAAGACGAAGCGGGTCAGCCACTCGGTC
>JAYSCE010000702.1:0-1600 GCA_041915035.1 Xanthobacter sp. | reverse complement strand
TGATCTTCCGGCGCCCTGCCCGCGCCCTCACAGACTGCCGGCCCCGTCCGCCCATGCGCTTTTCGCCCGCCTTTCTCGACGAGATCCGCGCCCGGCTTCCGGTGTCGGAGGTGGTCGGCCGTCGGGTGAAGCTGAAGAAGCAGGGGCGCGAGTTTGCCGGGCTCTCGCCCTTCAATGCAGAGAAATCGCCGTCCTTCTTTGTCAACGATCAGAAGGGCTTCTACCACTGCTTCTCCTCCGGCAAGCACGGCGATGTGTTTGATTTCCTGATGGAAACGGAGGGCGCTTCCTTTGGCGAGGCGGTGGAGCGGCTGGCCGCCATGGCCGGGCTGTCCCTGCCGCAGGAGACGCCGGAGGCCGCCGCCAAGGAGCAGCGGCGGCGCACGCTCCATGAGGTGATGACGCTGGCGGCCAAGCATTTCGAGGCCAATCTGCAGTCGCGCCTCGGCGCCAAGGCGCGCGGCTATCTGGCCGACCGGGAGATCGGCCCCGCCACGCAGAAGAAATTCGGCCTCGGCTATGCGGCGGGCGAGCGCTTCAACCTGAAGGAGGCGCTGGGCAAGGAGGGCGTCTCCGTCGCCGACATGGTGGAGGCGGGCCTCCTCATCGCCGGGGAGGACATCCCCGTCCCCTATGACCGCTTCCGCGACCGGGTGATGTTCCCCATCACCGATCTGCAAGGCCGCGTGGTGGCCTTCGGCGGGCGGGCGCTGGAGAAGGACGTTCCGGCGAAATACCTCAATTCCCCGGAGACCCCGCTCTTTCACAAGGGCTCCCTGCTTTACAATGGCTTTGCCGCCCGCGCCGCCGCCCAGTCCGGCGCCCGCGTCATCGCCGTGGAAGGCTATGTGGACGTGATCGCCATGGCGGAGGCGGGCTTTGGCGGTGCGGTGGCACCGCTCGGCACCGCCTTGACCGAGGAGCAGCTGCAATTGCTCTGGCGCATGTCGGAGGAGCCGCTGCTGCTGTTCGATGGCGACAAGGCCGGCCGGCGCGCGGCCCATCGCGCCATCGACCTCGCGCTGCCGCACCTCAAAGCCGGCCGCAGCCTCTCCTTCGCCTCCCTGCCGGACGGTCAGGACCCCGACGACCTGATTCGCCGCTCCGGCCGCGAGGCCATGGAGCAGGTGCTGGCGCAGGCCCGCCCTCTCGCTGCGGAACTTTGGGCGCGCGAGAGCGAAAATGCCTCTCTCGAAACACCCGAGCGTCGCGCAGGGCTGGAAGGCCGGCTGAACGAGGTGGTGAACGCCATCGGCGACGAGACGGTGCGCAAGCATTACCGGGCGGATTTGATGGGGCGGTTCAATGCCCTCGTCGCCCCCGCCGAGCGCGCGCGGAGCACCGGCCGCGGCGGCGGCAGCCGGGAAGGCTGGTCGCCGGGATTTACGCCCGGACGCGGCCGCGGCGGCAAATTTCCCGGCAAGCCCTCGGCACCGCCTTTGGCCCCGCGCGGGCAGGAGATTGCAAGGAGCGCGCTGGTGCGCGGGCCCATGGCCGCTTTGCCCCGCAACGAGGCGCTGCTGCTGTTCTGCCTCATCAACCACCCCTTCCTGTTGGACGAGGCCGGCGAGGAGGTGTCGAGCCTGCCCTTCGCCAATCC
>JAYSCE010000701.1:0-1603 GCA_041915035.1 Xanthobacter sp. | reverse complement strand
GGAGCTTGAATCACGACAACTCCAGCCGCGCAAATTTATGGGGCCACTGCCTAGGCTGTGTGGACGGATTTGATGAGGATGAAGCTGAAGGCGAGTGCGACGATTGCGGCGAAGCCGCGCTCTGTCTTCTCGCAGCGCAGGGCGACGCGCTTGAAACGCTTGAGCTTTCCGAAGCAGTGCTCGATGCGGGCGCGGCCCCTGTAGAGCGCCTTCGGGAAGAAGGTCTGCGGGTCCTTGGCGTTGGATTTGAACGGGATGGCGGGCGCGATGCTGCGCGCTCGGGCCTGCGCCCGGTTGGCTTTGGCGTCATAGCCCTTGTCGGCGAACGCCGCACGGGACTTTACATCAGGACCCAGATCCAGCAGCAGCTTGAACAGCGGGCTGTCGCCCACCTCGCCGCTGGTCAGGTGGAAGGCGATCGGGAGGCCGTCGAAGTCGCTCTTGAGGTGGATCTTGGTGGAGAAGCCGCCGCGTGAGCGCCCGAGGGCGTGGCCCTGCTGCCCCCTTTTGCCACGGCGGCGGAGACATGGGCGCGCACCACTGTGGAATCGGACATCTCCACCAGATGGGTGGTGCTGAGCGAGGCGAGAGTTTCGAAGAACAGTCGAACACGCCGGCCTGGCGCAGCCGCCAGAACCGCTTCCAGACGCTGTTCCAGGACCCGAACTCGGCCGGCAGGGCCCGCTAGGAGATGGTGTTCACGGTGAAATAGTGCATGGCTTCGAGGAACTGGCGATCGTCGCGCCCCTTGTCGCCCCGCCGCTGGCGGCAGGCGCGGAACACATCCAGCGCCACCGCCCAATCCTCGTCCGTCATCCGCGTCAGCATGGTCGACCTCGCTAAAAGCCGACCCGCTATGAATCACCGAAACAGCAGGAAGGGAATCCCCCTCCGCTGCCCCGCCGCCAAATCCGTCCACACGGCCTAGGCGAGGCCGCCGGCTTTCAGGAGCACCACGAAGGCCGAGAGGATGTGGTAGAAGGACGAGGCTGGCGCCGCCTCTTCCAGGAACGAACCGTCAGCCAGCCACTGATCCCGCCACAGGCCGGCAACAGTCACGTCCAGGTAGACCTTCAGAACCTCGAATGCCTCGCGGGCATCGGCAATAAATGCTTCCCGCGCCTTTGCGTCGGGTGTCGCAGCCGCAAACACCAGCGCGGTGCGAAGACGCTCCGTCTGGGCCCACAGGCGGGCGCGCGGGTCGGTGGGCGTGCCGGCCTCATCCACAGCGAAGATCGCGGCACGACGATCCGGGGCGATGCCAAAACGGGTTCCGAAGGCGTAGAGTAGGTCCGACGCGGCTCGATGGTCGACTCCCAGCACGTCGCCGGCATGGCGGAAGAGATAGGCCCACTCGAACTGATGGCCCGGCTCCCGCACCGCGCCGGGCGCGCCTTCCGCGAAGCGCCAATCGCCATCGTAATATTCACCGATGGCACCTGTCTGCGGGTCCAGGAGCCGCGTCGCGCCAAGCTCGACGATCGCACGCGCCACACCCTCGAAAGGCTCTGCGACGCCCCCGGCCACCCAGGCGAGCTCCGCTTCCAGAAGATGCATGTGCGGATTGGAGCGCCGCACGCCCTCCCCGTCCGACGTCTCCAGG
>JAYSCE010000700.1:0-1612 GCA_041915035.1 Xanthobacter sp. | reverse complement strand
GAGGGCAGCGAGCGTCTCCGCACTTGCAGCGGCATGTTTCTCGATCACCGGAACCATCTTCTCGCGCAGCTTGGCCACCTCGGCCGCCGGCAGTTCGGTCACCTCCATGCCCGCCTTCTTCAGGCTGTCGAGGGCCTGCGCCTCCTGTTCGCGCGTCACCTGGCGCTCGTACTTGATCGCCTCGGCCGCCGCGTCGGTGACGATCTTCTTCTCATCGGCACTGAAGGTGTCCCACACTTTCTTGCTGACGATGATGGACTGGGGGTTGTACTGGTGACGGGTGAGCGTCAGGTACTTCTGCACCTCATTGAACTTGTTGGCGTGGATTACGGTGACCGGATTTTCCTGTCCGTCGATCGCTCTCGTCTCCAGCCCGGTGTAGACCTCGGGGAAGGCCAGCGGCACCGGATTGGCGCCCAGCGCCTTCACCCAGTCGAGGTTGATCGGGTTCGGAATCACGCGCAGCTTGAGGCCGGCGATGTCCTCGACCTTCTGGATCGAGCGGCGGCCATTGGTCAGGTTGCGGAAACCGAGTTCCCAGTAGCCGAGGCCGACGATGCCCTTGGCCGCGAGCTTGTCATGCATGCTCTTGCCGAAGGGGCCGTCGAGGACGGCATCGGCTTCGGCGGAGTTCGCGAACATGAAGGGGAAATCGAAAACCTCGAAATCCTTGACCTGGGAGGCGAGGATGCCCGAGTTCAGAATCGTCATCTCGACGGTGCCGCCCTGCAGCGCCGAAACGGTCTGGGCGTCGCCGCCCAGTTGGCCGCCGGCGAAGACCTTGATCTTCATCTTGCCGCCTGACTTGGCGGCGACGATGTCGGCCAGCTTCTGGGCACCGAGCTCCGCCGGGTGGCCCTTCGGGTTCTGGACACCCAGTTTCATCGTGCGCTCGGTGACCTGGGCGCTGGCTGCGCCGACGGCGAAAACGGTCAGTGCGGCAACAACGGACTTCAGTACAAGACGCCTCATCTCTTCATCTCCTCGGTTTCGTTCTCATTTGTACGCGGTCTGGCCAGACGGAGCGGTGCGTACCAACCGCCCATGACCTGTTGCTTCCTGGAAAACCAGGGTGGGGGAAAGGGGTGGCTCGCGGCCCGGAGCGCGCGCCGCGGAGCCGTGGCCGTCAGCGATAGACCAGCACCGGGATCCTGCACTCGTGCAGGATCCCGGTGAGCTCGCTGCCGAAGAACAGCTTGCCAAGCTGCGAGCGCCCATGCGTGCCCATGCAGATCAGGTCGCAGCCGCGCGACTCGGCCGCGGCGACCGCAGCGCTGTGCACAGAATCGGAGCGCATCGTGAAGCATTCGGCAGTGACGCCGGCTGCAGCGGCCGCGTGCTGCACGTCCTGCAGGAACTCGTGCGCCGCATCCTCCACCACGTGGCCGCCGAGCATCATCGTGCCGGTACCGTGTGGTTCGGTGGAAGGCTGGACCACGGTCAGGCCCGTGATCTTCGCTCCGACCGATTGGGCCAGGGCGACCGCCTTTTCGATCGTCATTTTGGAAATCTCGGAGCCGTCGGTAAGCACCAGGATGTTCTTGAACATGGTCATCACCTCTCAGGGAGTTACGAAATCGTTCGGACTACTTCACCAGCGATACGGTGGCAT
>JAYSCE010000699.1:0-1615 GCA_041915035.1 Xanthobacter sp. | reverse complement strand
AGGACCGAACGCTAGTGCGAGTCTGGCCCGCCGGTCAAACCCCTCTTCGCCATCATTTGGGGGCCTACGCCCCACTTCCTACTACATATGGTGCCTGCCCGCAGGTTATCAAATTCCTAATGGGCCTTGCGCCGGCTCGATTTTCACCAGTCCGTGACCGCGCGAGCCACAAGGGGTGGACGCGGCGAGTCATCACCGTCATCCACAGTTTGCGGCGCCCGGTGGATGACGTCACCGGCACGGCCGCCATGCGTTACCCGCAGGACACCGTCGCGCCGGCTCAGGACTCAAGCACTGGCGTCGCTGCGCGCAATAATCTATCTGGACCGACAAAGAAGCTGCGCGCCGGCCTTCTCTGCCCCTTGCCGCCGCGACAGAAAATTGCCGGACCCTTCAGCCGTCGCCAACGGCTCCGGCCAGCACGGGGCGCAGTTGGAAAGTACCGGCATGTCCACGACCTTCGCCGCCGATGCGGCGCCCGCCGTCAATCCCCGCTCGCGCGTCATCCTCGCTAGCCTGATCGGCACCACCATCGAGTTCTACGATTTCTATGTCTATGCCACCGCGGCGGTGCTGGTGTTCCCGCACCTGTTCTTTCCGGCCGGCAATGACACGACGGCGCTGCTCGCCTCGTTCGCCATCTTCGGCGCGGCCATGGTGGCGCGGCCGCTCGGGGCCATCTTCTTCGGCCACCTCGGCGACAAGAAGGGGCGCAAGATCACGCTGGTGGGCGCGCTGCTCACCATGGGCATCGCCACCTTCCTCATCGGCCTGCTGCCCACCTTTCAGACGGCCGGCTGGTTCGCGCCCCTGCTGCTGGTCATCCTGCGCCTCGCCCAGGGCTTCGCGCTCGGCGGCGAGTGGAGCGGCGCGGCGCTGGTCGCCACCGAGAACGCCCCGGCCGGCAAGCGGGCCGTCTACGGCACCTTTCCGCAGCTCGGCGCGCCCATCGGCTTCATCATCGCCAACGGCCTGTTCCTCGCCATCGCGGCGCTGATGCCGTCGAGCGATCCCTCCCGGCCTTCCGAGGCTTTTCTCTCCTGGGGCTGGCGCCTGCCCTTCCTGTTCTCGGCGGTGATGGTGATCGTCGGCCTGTGGGTGCGCATCTCGCTGGTGGAGAGCCCGGCCTTCGCCAAGGCGGTCCAGCACGGCCGCATCGAGAAGCTGCCGCTCGCCGCGGCCTTCAAGACCTATTGGCGCGAGCTGATCCTTGGCACCTTCTACATGCTCGCGACCTACGTGCTGTTCTACCTGATGACCACCTTCTCGCTCAGCTATGGCCGCGCCCCCACCACGGCGGCGGTGCCGGGACTGGGCTACGACTACCGCACCTTCGTGCTGATGATGATCGGCGGCGTTGTGTTCTTCGGCATCTTCACGCTCGTGTCCGGCCCCTGGGCCGACCGCTGGGGCCGCCGCCGCACGCTCATCGGCATCACCGCCGCCATCGTGCTGTTCGGCCTGCTCTGGGTGCCGATCCTCTCCGCCGGGCCGGTGGGCGTGATGGCGTGGCTCATCATCGGCTTCACCTTGATGGGCCTCACCTTCGGCCCCATGGGCGCACTGCTGCCGGAGCTGTTCCCCGCCAACGTGCGCTACACGGGCTCGGGCATCT
>JAYSCE010000698.1:0-1617 GCA_041915035.1 Xanthobacter sp. | reverse complement strand
CTTGGGGCGGAAGGCGGTCTTCTTGCGGCCCTTGTCGACGCCGACCAAGGTGGTGAGGAGATACGGCTCGGCGGTGCGGTAGTCGTAGACCTTCACCTCCTCGCCGGGGCCGGGCATGCGCACATGCACGTCGATGCGCATGGCCGGGCCCATGCGCCAGATCTCGTTCGGCAGCTTGGAGAAGGGCAGGGGCGTCAGGGCCTGCCCGTCGATGGCGATGATGGCCGCATCTTCTGTCTCGCAGCCGAAATCGATGGTGCGGGTGGAATCGGCGACGATGACCCTGAGCCGCACGTCGCCATAGGCCGGCGCCTCGACGCGGGGCGGCACGATGGAGCCGTTGGTGGCGCGCACCGTGCCGAAGGTGCCGGCGGTGGAGGCGCCCTCATCGGTGAACATCTCCAGCCAGCGGCCGTCCTTCTCGTCGAGCCGCCAGTCCTTCACCACGATGAAGTGCTCGGCATCGAAGCCGAGCTTCGCCTCAGCCGGATCGTCCACCACGAGCAGGCCGACGAGGCCCCGGCCCACCTGGCCCGTCTCGTCGCAATGGGGATGGAAGAAATAGAAGCCCGGATCGGGCAGGGGCACGTTGTAGGTGAAGGTGCTGCCCGCCGGGATCGGCGCCTGGGTAAGGGGCGAAACGCCGTCCGAGAGATAGGGCACGCGCACGCCGTGCCAGTGGACGGTGGTGAGATCCGGCAGGCGGTTTTCGAAATCCACCATCAGGCGGGTGCCGACGGGCGCGCGCAGGGTGAGGAAGGGCGTGCCATTATAGGCGCAGAAGCCCTTGGTCACCGGCTTGCCCGGCCCGAGCAGCGGCATTTCCATTTCCGCCGCCGAGAGGGCGAGCCGGCGCACCGGCGCGCTCTTCGGCAGCGTGTCCACGGAGGCCGGTACGCGGCCGAGGGCGGAGGGGGCGAACCCCGCCGCCCCCGCAGCCGCTGCGCCCACAAGGAGCGCCCGACGCGAAATCATCGCGTCCGTCCCATCGTCATGGTCTCACTTCTTCTTCGCGTTCTTCGGATCATCGAGGCTCTTGGAGCCTTCCACCTTGATCTGGATCTTGAGGACCGCGACACCGCGCTCGATGGCGTGGGCCTGGGCCACCAGGGCGTCGACGCCGTCTTGGATCAGCTTGGCGCCCTTGGTGTTCCCCTCTTCCAGCATCTTGTCGTAGGTGATCTCGCCGGAATCCGCCACGTCCTTCAGAGCCTTGAGGGCCGCCAGCGCGGCGTCGGACTTGGCGTCAATCTCGTCGGCGATCTTCGGGTCGGCGGCGCGAATGAGGTCGGCGACCGAGGGACCGGTGACCTTGGCGCCGTCCGGCTTCACATAGGAGCCGTAATAGACGTTGCGGATGCCCACTTCGTCATAATAGTGCGCGTTCTGGGTGTTGTTGGAGAAGCAGTCGTGCGCTTCCTCCGGATCATGGAGGATGAGGCCGAGCTTCATGCGCTCGCCGGCGAGTTCGCCGTAAGAGAGAGAGCCGAGGCCGGTGAAGATGGTGGCAAGGCCGGCCTTGTCGTTCTTCTTGATGAGCGCGGCGCGGGCCTTGCCCTTCGCGCCCCACAGGCCGGTCATCTCGTCGAGATCGGCCACCAGCGTCTGGGTGGCGAC
>JAYSCE010000697.1:0-1617 GCA_041915035.1 Xanthobacter sp. | reverse complement strand
GGACCACCACCCCAGTCACCCGCCGCCAGTCCATAAACAGGCCCAGCGCCTGCGCGTGGGTGACGACCTTGAGGTTGGGGCGCGAGAGGGCAGGGCGCAGATAGCCGTCCACCACCGTCCAGCGCCGGCCGCCGCGCTGGTTCACCTGATAATAGCCGAAGCCTTCCTGGTCCTTCCCGTTGTAGTCGGGATTGCGGGGAAAGCCCGCTTCCTCCGCCGCCGAGAGGAAAGCCTCGGAGAGCACCGGCCGCTCCGCCACCCGCACGATGCTGATGGGCCCGTCCGTGCCGCGCACGGTCGGGTCCGCGTCCGGCTCGTCGAAGCGCTCGAAATTCTTGAAATAGGGCAGGACGTCGTCATAGCCCCAGCCGGTGGCGCCGCGCTGGGCCCAGCCGTCGAAGTCCTGCTTCTGGCCGCGCACGAAGATCATGCCGTTGATGAGCGTCGAGCCGCCGAGCCCTTTGCCGCGTGGCACGACGATGGGGCGGTCGTAGGTGTTGGGCTCGGGCTCGGTGTTGAAGCGCCAGTTGAAGGCGCTTCCCGACAGGAGCTTGGAGAAGCCGGCGGGGATGGGCACCCAGAAGCCCTTGTCGGTGCCGCCAGCCTCCAGCAGCAGCACGCGCCGCCGAGGGTCTTCCGAGAGCCGGGCGGCGAGGATGCAGCCCGCCGTTCCGCCGCCCACAACGATGTAGTCGAAGCTGTCCATGGTCATGAACCCGAACGGATTAGCTGGCGGCGCCGGGCAGGCCCGGCAGCGGCATTCCCTTCGCGGCCATGGTGACGGCGAGGCCCGCCATCACCTCCTCCTTGCCGGCGAAGGCGGCGCGCTCCAGCACCTTGGAGATGGTGGGCGAGGCGATCTTGCCGGTCACGCGCTGGATCGGCTGGTCCAGCCAGTCGAGATAGCGGCGCTGGATCTCGTCGGCGAGGAAGCCGCCATAGGAGGTGGAGAGAGAGCCCTGTTCCACAATGAGCACGTTGTTGGTCTTGCGGATGCTCTCGCCGATGGTGTCCCAGTCGAGCCCGGCGCGGTCGAGCGAGCGCAGGTCGATGATCTCGGCGTCGAGCCCCAGTTCCTCCACCGCCTCGCGGCTGCGGTGGACCATGGCGGAATAGGTGAGGATGGTCAGTTCACGCCCCGGCCGCACCACCTTCGCCTTGCCGAAGGGGATGATGTAGTCGAGGTCGCCGTCCGGAATGGCGCCGGAGGTCTGGTAAAGGTCCACATGCTCGATGACGAGCACCGGGTCCTCGCAGGCGAGCGCTGCATTCATCAGGCCCACGTAATCGAACGGGGTGGAGGGCGCGACGATGCGCCAGCCGGGGGAGGTGGCGAACACGCCCGCCGGGTCCAGCGAATGCTGCGAGCCGTAGCCCGTGCCCATGGCGATCTTGGTGCGCAGCACGAGGGGCACCGGCACGTCCGCCCCGAACATGTGCCGCGCCTTGCCGATCTGGTTGAACACCGGGTCGGCAGCGACCCACATGAAGTCGGGATACATGAATTCGATGATGGGCCGGTAGCGCCCGTCCATGGCGATGCCGCCGGCAAGGCCCGCGAACGCGCCTTCCGAGATGGGTGTGCCGAGGCAGCGGTCGGGGAAGGCGGCGGCGAGG
>JAYSCE010000696.1:0-1621 GCA_041915035.1 Xanthobacter sp. | reverse complement strand
CCGTACTGCGCCTTCATCAGCGGGTTCACGAAGCGCCAGCCGATGGTGGTGTCGTGGATCTCCGCATGGCGCGAGAAGGCGGTGTCCGCCTTGGGCATGACGAACGGCGCGCGGGACATGGATTCCACGCCGCCGGCGATCATCAGCGAGGCCTCGCCCGCCTTAATGGCGCGGGCGGCGGCGATGATGGCATCCATGCCCGAGCCGCACAGCCGGTTGATGGTGGTTCCCGGCACGCCCACCGGCAGGCCGGCGAGCAGCAGCGACATGCGCGCCACGTTGCGATTGTCCTCGCCCGCCTGGTTGGCGCAGCCGAAGATCACATCATCCACGGCGGCGAAATCGACGCCCGGATTGCGCGCCATGAGCGCCTTGAGGGGCACCGCGCCGAGATCGTCCGCCCGCACCGAGGCGAGCGCACCGCCGAAGCGGCCGATAGGCGTGCGGACATAGTCGCAGATGAAGACGTCCTTCATTGCGGACTCCTAGAGCTCGGGGACGATGAGATCGGCCACAGGGCCGGCGATGACCAGCTCCGCGCCGGTGAGCGACTGGAGCTTCTCCAGCGTGATGCTGGGCAGCTTCTCGCGCAGCACGAAGCGGCCGCCCTCGATGTCGACCACGGCGAGGCTGGTATAGACCCGCGTGACGCAGCCGACGCCGGTGAGGGGCAGGGTGCAGCGGTCCAGCAGCTTAGGCTCGCCGGACTTGGTGACGTGCTCGGTGATGACGGCGACACGCTTAGCGCCATGCACGAGGTCCATGGCGCCGCCCACCGCCGGCACGCCCTTGGCGCCGACGCTCCAATTGGCGAGGTCGCCGTTCTGCGCCACCTGGTAGGCGCCGAGGATGGCGACATCCAGATGCCCGCCGCGCACCATGGCGAAGCTGTCCGCATGGTGGAAGAAGGCCGAGCCGGGCTTCAGCGTCACCGCCTTCTTGCCGGCGTTGATGAGGTCCCAGTCCTCCTCGCCCTCGGGCGGCTCCTGCCCGAAATCGAGGATGCCGTTCTCGGTGTGGTAGATCACCTCCCGGCCGGCCGGCTGATAGCGCGCGACCATCTCGGGAAAGCCGATGCCGAGGTTCACATAGGCGCCGTCGGCGATGTCCTGCGCCGCGCGCCAGGCGATCTGGGCGTTGGAGAGCTTGGTGTCGTCGCTGGCGGTCATGGATAGGTTGCTCCGGCGCGGTTCAGCAGCTCTTCCTGGGCGGGGTTGGACACTTCCACCACGCGCGAGACGAAGATGCCGGGGGTGACGACATGCTCGGGATCGATGGTGCCGGGCGGCACCAGCTGCGACACCTGCACGATGGCGTGCTGCGCAGCCGAGCACATCAGCGGGCCGAAGTTGCGGGCCGCCTTGTTGTACGTGAGGTTGCCAAGGCGGTCGCCGAGGTGCGCCTTCACCAGCGCGAAATCGGCCTTCAGCCAGCGCTCCTGCACATAGGAGCGGCCGTCGAACTCGGCGGTGGGTTTTCCGTTGGCCAGTTCGGTGCCGTAGGAGGTGGGTGTGTAGAAGGCCGGGATGCCGGCGCCGCCCGCGCGGATGCGCTCGGCGAGCGTGCCCTGCGGCACCAGCTCCAGCGCGATCTCCCCGGCGAGATACTTCTGCGTAAAGAC
>JAYSCE010000695.1:0-1622 GCA_041915035.1 Xanthobacter sp. | reverse complement strand
GGCCTGTTCATGGAAAAGATGGTGGGCTTCATCAAGCTCTACTTCCCGGTGTTCCTGCTGGGAGCGGTGTTCGGGAAGCTCATCGAGCTGTCGGGCTTTTCGCGGTCCATCGTCTCGGCGGTGGTGAAGCTGCTGGGACCGGGCCGCGCCATTCTCTCCATCGTTCTGGTGGGCGCCCTGCTGACCTACGGCGGCGTTTCGCTGTTCGTGGTGGTGTTTGCCGTCTATCCCTTCGGCGCGGAGATGTTCCGGCAGGTGGGCATCCCCAAGCGCCTGCTGCCGGCGGTGGTGGCGCTCGGCGCATTCTCCTTCACCATGGACACGCTGCCCGGCACGCCGCAGATCCAGAACATCATCCCCACCACCTTCTTCCACACCACCGCCTATGCCGCGCCCATCCTGGGCCTGGTGGGAACCGCCTTCATCCTCGCGGTGGGGCTGTCCTACCTCGAATTCCGCCGCCGCCAGGCCGCGAAGGCCGGCGAGGGCTACGGCACCGGCCACCTCAACGAGGTGGTGGTGGACGACACCGTGCCGCTCGTTTCGCCGATTCTCGCCTTGCTGCCGCTGATCGTGGTGGGCATCGCCAACCTGATCTTCGCCCGCCTCATCCCGCAATGGTTCGACGCCACGGCGACCGCCACGCTGGTTCCGGGCGCGGCCCCCGTCAGCGTGCCGACCAGCACCTGGGCGGCGATCTGGGCGGTGGAAGCCGCGCTGCTCCTCGGCATCTTCACGGTCGCGGTGTTCGGCTTCAAAACCATCGCCGGCAAATTCTCCACCGGCTCCAAGGATGCCGTGTCGGGCGCGCTGCTCGCGGGCCTCAACACCGCCACCGAATACGGCTTCGGCGCGGTCATCGCGGCGCTGCCCGGCTTCCTCGTCATCAAGTCGGCCCTGTCGGCGATCCCCAATCCGCTGGTCAACGAGGCCATCACCGTGACCACGCTGGCCGGCATCACCGGCTCGGCCTCGGGCGGCCTGTCCATCGCGCTCGCGGCCATGGCGGAGCAGTTCATCGCCCAGGCCAATGCGGCCGGCATCCCCATGGAGGTGCTGCACCGGGTCGCCTCCATGGCCTCCGGCGGCATGGACACGCTGCCCCACAACGGCGCCGTCATCACCCTGCTCGCCGTGACCGGCCTGAGCCACCGGCAAGCCTATGGCGACATCTTCGCCATCACACTGGTGAAGACCGCCGCGGTGTTCTTCGTCATCGGCTTCTATTATCTCACCGGCCTCTATTGAGCGGGTGCAGCGGCGCGACCGGTCACTTTCGGGTCGCGCCGCGATAGGGGCAGGGAATGAGGCCGCTCCGTCGCACGCCGGGGCGGCGGCAAACCATTGCAGTGCAATAATTCTTATGATTTCCGAAGCTGGTGCTCGGCCGTAGGGCGCATTACTGTCCCGCTTGAGGGATCGCCCACCCTGCGCCGGATGGACCGCCATGAGCTTCGTCGTCTGCCTCGCCGCGCTCTTCTTCCTGATGCTCGTGGCCTATCGGGGCTTCAGCGTCATCCTGTTCGCCCCCATCGCCGCCATCGGCGCGGTGCTGCTCACCGATCCGGCCGCAGTCCCGGTGATCTTTTCCGGCCTGTTCATGGAAAAGATGGTGGGCTTCA
>JAYSCE010000694.1:0-1625 GCA_041915035.1 Xanthobacter sp. | reverse complement strand
CGCCGCTCCTCGCCGCCAGCGCCGTCAGCGCGCCGAGCGGGATCACGAAGTAATAGGCGTAGCGCTGCTCCAGGCACAATGGACAGGGCAGGATCTCCAGCACGAGCTGGAAGAACCAGGCGCCGGCGATCGTGACTGCGGCGATCAGCGTGACCAGCAGCGAGGCGGTCAGCGCGGGGCCCGCACTGGCCTGCTTGAACGCTGGTATGGCGGCACTCTGGGTCGTCACGGCAGCCTCTTTCCGGTGGGTCGCACTCTCAAGCCTCTATCCCCAGCCCATGCGGCTGTCGAGAACGGCCGGGATCACTTTGGCGCGGGTTGACCCCGCTTTGTCCATGGCTATAGTCCGCCGGCTTCGCGACGCCCCCTTTAGGGCAGACCGAGGGCCCCTGTGGCGGAACTGGTAGACGCGCTCGACTCAAAATCGAGTTCCGCAAGGAGTGCTGGTTCGATTCCGGCCAGGGGCACCACGCTTCGCCCTTCGGGCTACGCGTGGCGCGGCCATGCGAAGCCCGAAGAAGGGCGAAGCGTGTCCGGCGAAGCCTCTTGGCGAAGACGGACTGGCTCAACACACTCAATCTCCCCCTCCCTAGCCATCTTCCCATGCCCCCTGTATAAACCGGCAGCTTCTTCCGTCACTCGAAGGAGCTCACATGAACGACCTGCACGCGTGGCTTTCGCAGCAACACCACGGCTTGCGGACCTTCCAGACCTTCCAGCAAAAGCTCGACACGTTCGGCCGGGACGATCCCGCCCAGCGCGGTCTGTGCCGTCTGTTGAGCGGCCTCGTCGGCAGCTATGTCGAGGCCTTTGACGAGGCCCCGCTGCCGGTCGACGTCGCCGATCGCGCTTACCGGCGCCTGCTGACGCTGGTCGGCAGCCTCGATCCGCACGGAAACGCCGACCGCCGCCTCGCCGACATCAACCGCGTGGCGATCTGCGACTTGTGGCGGTGACTGGCAGGATGCGGGCACCGTTCAATTTTCAAGCAACAGGACACGCCCGTACGGCCTCGCGACGCATCACGCCCGAGCCTTGTGCTTCTCTCGACGCCCCTTCGTTGGAAAGGGCGCAGGGAAGACCGGGCGCCGGCTGGCACCCGCGGTCCACTGTGCGCAAATTGCGCGAAGACAGATGCACAGCGGCATACAGGGCAGCCTGGACATCCCGGCCTTCCCTGCGCAGTGGTTTGACGGCTTATGGCGCGCTCTCCCCGGGGAGCGATGCACTATTGCCCCCGTCGCCTTGCGGATGATCGGTGCGCGGACCCGGTCGGGCCGCTTCACCGCCGCAAGCCTTGACGCACAGACCCCGGGCGTCAGGACCACACGCTTTTGCCGTACGCGAATCGCACCGGTCGTGTGCGCGCCGCGCAACCGCTCACGGGCCAAGCCCGCCCTGCGATCGCATGCGCGCCGATGCGCTCCGCGCCCACCGCCACCCGGCCCGCGTATCGTGACGATCGCGAAACGCCCCTATCCTCGGGCCGGGGTGGGCATGTGTTACGCTATTTCCGAATTTCGGTCAAGCGGAATCCCTGAAGCCAGCCGTGTGCGCCGGCTCCCCAGGAGACACCTTGGATTCTTCCGCGTGCCGCATCGCGGCATGGCGCCATTCGTCCTCGC
>JAYSCE010000693.1:0-1627 GCA_041915035.1 Xanthobacter sp. | reverse complement strand
AAGCCCGACGCGGCGGAAGATGCCGCCACCGCCGTTCTCGCCGCCGCGCTGAAGCAGGCGCTGGGCGACAAGGTGAAGGAGGTGCGCGCCTCGAAGCGGCTCACCACGAGTGCCGTGTGCATCGTCAACGACAGCATGATGGACCGAACGCTGGAGCGGCTCCTCGCGCGGCAGAAGGACTCGGGCGTCGCCGTTTCGGCGCCCATCCTCGAGATCAACCCCGGCCACCCGCTGATCAAGGCGCTCTCGGCGCTGGTGAAGGCCAAGGGCGCGGCCTCGGTGGAAGACGCCGCGGCGCTCCTCCTCGACCAGGCCTTCATCATCGAGGGCGAGCAGGTGCCGGACCCGACGGCCTTTGCGACGCGGCTGGCGGATGTGATGGCGAAGGCGTTCGGGTGAGACGTTTTTGATGGCGTCACCCCGGCGAAAGCCGGGGCCCAGCTTTGGGCGCCTGAAGGAAGCGGGGTCCCCTGAGTTCACAAACGAAGTGCAACACCAGCTTATGGTGTTGCCATGGCACGGAAGTATCGACAGTTTTCCCTGGAAGAGCGCTGCGAGATTACCCGCCTACAGACCCAAGGGTGTTCGCTCCGCCAGATCGCTGCAGCTTTGGATCGCTCGCCATCGAGCGTTTCTCGGGAGCTGAGGCGCAATACCGGCAGCACGGTCGGGTACCGCCCCGCCTTTGCCACCGAGCAGGCCAGGGCCCGGCGCTGGAAGGGCTGCAAGCTCGACCGCAAGCCCGAACTCAGGGCTGCCGTCCTCCACGCCCTCGGCCAGCGCTGCTCGCCTGAGCAGGTGGCGGGCCGCCTCGCCCGCGAGGCCGGGCAGCCCGTCATCAGCCATGAGACCATCTACCGCTTCATCGATGCCCAGATCACCCGGCACAACGACTACTCCTGGCGCCACTACCTGCCGCGCGGAAAGTCCAAGCGAGGCGTTCCGGGACGCAAGGGCGGCAGCAGCGCAAGCTTCATCCAAGACCGTGTTTCCATTGCACAAAGACCTCGCGAGGCAGAGCGGCGCGACATCCCCGGACATTGGGAAGCCGACACCATGCTGTTCTCGATCTATGGCCAGAGCGTGCTCGCCCTCCACGAGCGCTCTTCGCGCCTTCTCATCGGCCAGAGGCCGGCCAACCGGACCGCACCCCTCATCGCCGATACCATCAGCGCCATCATGGCCGCCCTGCCGCCCGGCCTCCGAAAGACCATCACCTTCGACAATGGCTCCGAGTTCGCCCAGCACTGGAAGCTGCACGCAATCCAGATCGACACCTTCTTCTGCAATACCCACAGCCCCTGGCAGAAGGCCTCCATCGAAAACGCCATCGGACGGCTGCGCCGCTTCCTGCCACGCAAAACCAACCTGGCCTCACTCACCCAGGACGACTTCAGCGCCTGCATCGCAAGATACAACAACACACCCAGAAAGTGCCTTGACTACAGAACCCCGGCAGAGGTCTTCTGCCAGCAACTGTTGCACTTCAAATGTGAATCCACCTCCCGGCTTTCGCCGGGATGACGGCATTTAGGGGCTACCGTCTCCCGCCCACCTCGTCGATATGCGCCAGCAAATCCGCCGGGTCCTCGTACACGCGGTACGCACCCGCCCGCTCCAGTTCCTC
>JAYSCE010000692.1:0-1644 GCA_041915035.1 Xanthobacter sp. | reverse complement strand
GCACATCCGGAAGTCTTCGCCGCCGTGGATGGGGTTGCTGCCGCGCTCGGGGTGCGCGAGACAGTGGACATTCCCGATGCTGCGCGTGCCCGCGCCTCCGCCTACATCATCACCGCCGCCGAGGGCGCAAGTCTGCACGCCCGGCGCCTCGCTTCACGGCCCGAGGATTTCGACCCCGCTGTGCGCGACCGGCTGCTCGCCGGTCTCGCTATTCCTGCCTCGTGGGTGGATGCTGCGCAACGTTTCCGCCGGCACTTCCGGGACGAGATGCTGAAGCTGTTCGAGACCCACGACGTGCTCCTCGCCCCCGCCACGCCCTGCCGGGCGCCGAAGCTGGGGCAGAAGACCTTTGTGCTTGATGGCGAGGAGATGCTGGTGCGGCCGAACCTCGGCCTGTTCACCCAGCCCATCTCCTTCATCGGCCTGCCCGTGGTGGCCGTGCCGGTACGGGTGGCGGTGGGTGAAACGTCGGATCTGCCCATCGCCGTTCAGGTTATCGCCCCGCCGTGGCGGGAGGACATCGCATTGCGCGTGGCCGCTGAGCTGGAGCGGCAGGGCGTCGCTGCAGCCCCTGCCGCGGCCCGTTGAAGGAGGACCTTTTGCAAATCGACATTCCCGAGGTGAAGGCCGAGGTGGAAGCCGCGTTCGCGCTTTATGAGGCTGCGCTCGTCGGCAATGACGTGGAGACGCTGGAAGCGTTGTTCAACGACGATCCTCGCACCATCCGCTACGGCGGCGGCGAGAACCTCTATGGCATGGACGCCATCCGCGCCTTCCGCCGCGCACGCTCGCCGGCAGGCCTCGCCCGTGACCTCGCGCAGACGGTCATCACCACCTACGGCCGCGACTTTGCCGTGGCATCGACGCTGTTCCATCGCGACAGCGCGGTGGGCAAGGTCGGCCGCCAGCAGCAGACCTGGGTGCGGTTCCCGGACGGCTGGCGCGTCGTTGCCGCCCATGTCTCCATGATCGAGGAGCCCCAGGCCTGACCCGGCTTCCTACGACCTTTCACGGACTTCGCCGCGTGCGGGAATCCCGGTAAAATCCAGCGTCATGACACTCTTTGCGCCGCCCACCCTCAAGACCGCCGCTCCGGCCCCGCGCGTACGCAAGCGCCGTGCGGCCGGCCGGCCGGTGACGCGCACCGAGGAACTGCGCCTGCAGATCGCCGACGACATCGTTCGCGGCCGGCTCGCCCCTGGGACCGCGCTGGAAGAGGTCGAAATCGCAAAGCGTTACGGCGTATCTCGCACCCCGGTCCGCGAGGCGCTGCGCGACCTTGCCGCCTCCGGTCTGGTGGAGGCGCGACCTCATCGCAGCGCCCTGGTGGCCCAGCCTTCGCTCGAACGGCTGCGCGGCATGTTCGACGTAATGGCGGAGCTGGAAGCCCTGTGCGCCGGCCTGTGCGCGGTGAACATGACACCGGCCGAGCGGGCGGGGCTCGAATCCATTCATTCCGAGCTGGCCGATCTCACCCGCCGCGGCGACGAAGGCAGTTACACGGTGCTCAATGAGCGTTTCCACACAACGCTCTATGCGGGCAGCCACAACGATTACCTGACTGAGCTGACCCTCGCCACACGCGCCCGGCTGCAGCCCTTCCGCCGCGCCCAATTCCGCACCCTCGGCCGCCTGGCCCGCTCC
>JAYSCE010000691.1:0-1657 GCA_041915035.1 Xanthobacter sp. | reverse complement strand
TCTCCAGCAGCTTGCGCTTTCGGGTGATGTCGCCGCCGTAGCACTTGGCGGTGACATCCTTGCGCAGGGCCTTGATGGTCTCGCGGGCAATGATCTTGGCGCCGATGGCGGCCTGGATGGGGATGTTGAACAGATGCTGGGGGATGAGATCCTTCAGCTTCTCGCACATCACCCGGCCGCGCGCCTCGGCCCTGGTGCGGTGGACCAGCATGGAGAGGGCGTCCACCGGCTCGCCATTGACCAGGATGGACATCTTCACGAGGTCGCCGGGCCGGTATTCGGTGATCTGGTAGTCAAACGAGGCGTAGCCCTTGGAGATGGACTTCAGCCGGTCGTAGAAATCGAACACCACCTCGTTCAGCGGCAGGTCATAGGTGACCATGGCGCGCGCGCCCACATAGGTCAGCTCGATCTGGTTGCCGCGGCGGTCCTGGCAGAGCTTGAGCACCGAGCCGAGATAATCGTCCGGGGTGAGGATGGTGGCCCGGATCCACGGCTCGTGGATCTCCTCGATCTTCACCACGTCCGGCATGTCGGCCGGGTTGTGCAAATCGATGGTCGTGCCGTCCGTCATCTCGATCTGGTAGATGACCGAGGGCGCGGTGGCGATGAGGTCGAGGTTGAACTCGCGCTCGAGGCGCTCCTGGATGATCTCCAGATGCAGCAGCCCGAGGAAGCCGCAGCGGAAGCCGAAGCCGAGCGCGGCGGAGGTCTCCATCTCGAAGGAGAAGCTCGCGTCGTTGAGGCGCAGCTTGCCCATGGCGGCGCGCAGATCCTCGAACTGCGCCGCATCCACCGGGAACAGGCCGCAGAACACCACCGGCTGGGCCGGCTTGAAGCCCGGCAGCGCGGCCTCGGTCTGGCGCTTGTCCTCGGTGATGGTATCGCCGACGCGGGTGTCCGCCACTTCCTTGATGGAGCCGGTGAGGAAGCCGATCTCGCCCGGGCCAAGCTCGGTGAGGGTCACCATCTTGGGGGTGAACACGCCCACGCGGTCCACGTCATAGACGGCGCCGGAGCCCATCATCTTGATGCGCTGGCCCTTTTTCAGCACGCCGTCGACGATGCGCACCAGCACGACCACGCCGAGATAGGTGTCGTACCAGCTATCCACCAGCAGCGCCTTCAGCGGCGCCTCGCGGTCGCCCACGGGCGGCGGCAGGCGGGTGACGATGGCTTCCAGCACCTGCTCGACGTTGAGGCCGGTCTTGGCGGAAATGCCGATGGCGTCGGAGGCGTCGAGGCCGATCACGTCCTCGATCTGCGCCTTCACCTTCTCCGGCTCGGCGGCGGGCAGGTCCACCTTGTTGAGGACCGGCACGATGTCGTGGTTATTGTCGATGGCCTGGTAGACGTTGGCGAGCGTCTGCGCCTCCACGCCCTGGGAGGCGTCCACCACCAGCAGCGATCCCTCCACGGCGGCGAGCGAGCGGTTCACCTCATAGGCGAAGTCCACGTGGCCGGGGGTGTCGATGAGGTTGAGGACGTAGGTCTCGCCATCCTGCGCCTTGTAGGAGAGGCGCACCGTCTGCGCCTTGATGGTGATGCCGCGCTCGCGCTCGATATCCATGTTGTCGAGCACCTGCTCCGTCATCTCGCGCTCGGAGAGCCCGCCGGTCATCTGGATGAGGCGGTCGGCGAGGGTCGACTTCCCGTG
>JAYSCE010000690.1:0-1659 GCA_041915035.1 Xanthobacter sp. | reverse complement strand
CCCCGTGATGGCGCAGGTGATGATGACCTTGCGGTTGGATTTCTTGGGGGCGGCCTCGGTCATGATGGTCTTGCCTCTGTGGTCGGGAATCTCGGAAAGGCGAAAGCTTCAGGCGCCGATATCCTTGGCGGCCTTGCGCTTGTGGGCGGCCAGCGCCATCAGCCGGCGGTCGCGCCACACCTGCCGCTCCTGCAGCGCATCGTGGGCGAGGCGTGCGCGGCGCTCGGCCAGCACGGTTTCCAGCACCGGACCGGCCCAGTCCACGCGGCGCCACTGGTCGGGCGAGATGCGCTCATAGATCTGCTGGTAGCGCGCCACATAGTCCGCGACGCCGCCGGGCGCGTTGAGATCGATGGTCTCGAACGGCCCCATGAAGGACCAGCGCAGCGCCAGCCCCTCGCGGATGCCGATGTCCACGTCCTCGACGCTCGCATAGCCGTCCGCCACGAGGCGGAACGCCTCCTCTAGCAGCGCGCCCTGCATGCGGTTCATCACGAAGCCGTCCAGCTCGCGCTTCATCACGATGGGCGACTGGCCGGCGGCGCGCATGAGGTCGGCGGCGCGGGTCATGGTGTCCGCGGAGGTCCAGGGGGCGGGCACCACCTCCACGGCGGGGATGAGATAGGGCGGGTTGATGGGGTGGCACACGCACACCCGCTCGCGATGCGTCAGGCTCTCCGAGAAGCGCGAGGGCAGGATCGCCGAGGTGGAGGAGGCGAGCACCGTCTCGGGCGCCGCGAGCGCGTCCAGTTCGGCGTAGAGCGCCTGCTTGAGGGCGAGGTCTTCCGGCGCATTCTCCTGCGCATGGACGGCACCTTCCAGCGCCTCGGCATAGGAGGACGCGGCGGAGAGGCGCGCGCGCACGGCCTCGGGGGTGGCGCCGTTGAGCAGATCGTTGGCTGCGAGGTCCGGCAGCACGCCCTCGATGTAGGCGAGCGCCGCCTCGGGCGCGCCCTCCGCCTTGTCGGCCAGCGCCACGTCGAAGCCGGCGCGGGCGAAGGTGATGGCCCAGGCGCGGCCGATGAAGCCCGAGCCGATGATGGCGATCTTGGTCATGGATGCCTCGTCATGGAAATGGAACCCGCGCCCCGGACCAGCGACGGCGCAGCCGGAGCGCCGAGCCGGGGCCCAGGGGAAAAGTCGGCGCAGCCGGCCATCGCCTCCGGCCGACGGCGTAAAGCCGCCTGCGGCGAAGCCTTGCGCTGGACCCCGGCTCTCCTTCCGCTGACGCTCCAGTCGGCCGGGGTGCGAGGCAGGCGCCTCACAGCCACAGCACCTGCCGCCTGAGATCGAGGTCGCGCGCCAGCGGCCGGGCGGGGCCTTCGTGGACCACCTCGCCGCGCTCCAGCACCACCGCGCGGTCGGCGAGGTTCAGCACCACGTCGAGATGGTGATCGACGATGACGAGGGTGAGCGAGCGGCGCAGCCGGTCGAAGGCGTCGAACAATTCTTCCGTCACCGCCGGGGAGAGGCCCTCGAAGGGCTCGTCCAGCAGCAGCACGCGGGTGTCGCCCATGAGCGCGCGAGCCACCGCCACCATCTGCTGCTCGCCGCCGGAGAGGAGGTCGGCCGGCGTGTCCATGCGCACCTTGAGGCGGGGGAAGAGGTCCAGCACTTCCTCCTCGCTGAAGTGCTTGCCGGCCCCGGTGATGCGCTTCA
>JAYSCE010000689.1:0-1671 GCA_041915035.1 Xanthobacter sp. | reverse complement strand
AATCCCTTTTGGCCAGGATGCTGAGCCGATGATCCTAGCCCGTCACACCCGGCACTCTGCCGGGCATCCACGTCGGAGAAGTGAGTTTGCGCGAGAGATGACAGCCGGGGCAGCAAGGCGCGAGACGCCTTTCCGCCCGGGCTACCGGAAGCTGAACACTGCGTAGAGCACAGTGGAGGGCAGCTTACGCCGCCAGCGCGGCCTTGGCCGCACTACGCCGCAAGGGCGGCTTTGGCCTTCTCGGCGATCGCCTGGAACGCGGCGGGCTCGCGGATCGCGAGATCCGACAGCACCTTGCGGTCCACGGTGATGCCCGACTTGGCGAGACCGTCGATAAATCGGCTGTAGGTCAGGCCGAACGGACGGACGGCAGCGTTGATGCGCTGGATCCAGAGCGCGCGGAACGTCCGCTTCTTACGCTTGCGGTCGCGGAAGGCGTATTGCTGGGCCTTCTCCACGGCCGGCTTGGCGGCGCGGATGGTGTTCTTGCGGCGGCCATAGAAGCCCTTGGCGGCCTTGTAGACTTTCTTGTGCTTGGCGTGGGCGGTCACACCGCGTTTGACGCGAGACATGACAAAATTCCTTCAGAGATGACTTGGTTTTCGGATCGCCGCGCGAAGGCGGCGCGAGGTGGCAGTGATCGTGGACGCGATCAGGCGTTCGGCAAGAAGTACTTCTTGACGTTGTCGCCGTCGGTCTTGAACAGCACGCGGGTGCCGCGGAGCTGACGGATCTGCTTCTTCGTCCGCTTGATCATGCCGTGACGCTTGCCGCGCTGGGCGTGCATCACTTTGCCGGTGGCAGTCACCTTGAAGCGCTTTTTAGCGCCCGATTTGGTCTTCAGCTTGGGCATTTGGCTCTCCTATGGCCACAACAGAAATCCGCCCGTGAAGGCGGCTGGCCGTCTAAATGCTCGTTAGAGCGTTGATTGTGCTCAGGTTTTTGCGAACGAGCGCGAAACCCGCACGAAACACCGCCACGGCAGCCCTTAATCAGCCGGGCGATGAAGGCTGGGCTTATGACAGAGCGGGAGCCAAATGGCAACGATGAACCGGCGGAACAGGCCCGGAGACTATCCGGTGTTGCCACCCTTCATGTCCCCAGCCGTGTCGCCCGGAGCAGGACCAAAATGGCCCATTTTTCCCGATCGCCTTCGTCTTTGACTGGTTTCGTCCGCCCGCGTCATCTGGCGGTGCTTGCCGTGCTCGCGGCCGCCATGCTGCCGTCGACCGCCGATGCCCGAATCGGCGGCTATGACGGCATCTGGAACGTCACCTTCGCCACCACGAGGGGCAGTTGCAGCTCGGGCTACAGCGTCCCCTTCACCGTGACGGGCAGCCGCGTCTCGTCCGCCGGCGGCGGCCGGGTCTCGGGCAGGATCAACCGCTCCGGTGCTGTGGCTGTCCACGTCTCGGTCGGCGCCTCCCACGCCAGCGGCGGCGGCCGGCTCGCCGGCATGAACGGCGCCGGCTCGTGGAGAGGTATCATCTCCGGCGACCAGTGCAGCGGCACCTGGCAGGCGACGCGGACCTGAATAGGGCAAACCATCGCCACGACGGCGGTGCGCTCCCTCCCCCGCCTGCGGGGGAGGGTTGGGGAGAGGGTGCTTCCGCAAGCGAGGATCCCCAAGAGGCGAGAGCCCTCACCCCCCGCGCTTTGCGCGGCGACCGC
>JAYSCE010000688.1:0-1673 GCA_041915035.1 Xanthobacter sp. | reverse complement strand
TCGATCAGCTCCGGCACCTTGTCGATGGTGTCCTCGCCCAGCACGGCATAGAGGCCGTAGTCTACATGGGCCTTGGAGGCGGCGATGGCGTGCTTGGCCTTCAGCGTCTCGCCATCCGCCACGGTGGGGATGGTGTTGGGCATGTCGAACACGGTCGTCACGCCGCCGAAGGCCGCGGCGGCTGTGCCGCTCTCGAAGTCTTCCTTGTGGGTGTAGCCGGGATCGCGGAAGTGCACATGCACGTCGATGGCGCCGGGCAGGATGTGGAGGCCCGTCGCGTCGAAGGTCTCCTTCGCCTCCGGCATGGCATCGGGCGCGCCAACGGCGACGATGGTCTCGCCGCGAATGGCGATGGAGGCCGCGATGACCGTCTCGGGGGAGACAATGCGCCCGCCATGGATGACGAGATCGACCGGTTCGTTCATGTCATCCTCCTCAGAGCATCGCCCAGCCGCCGTCCACCGGCATATCGATGCCGGTGAGCTGGCGAGATACGTCGCTGGCGAGGAACAGGCAGGCGTTGGCCACGTCCTCGTCGGTGGTCACACGGCGCAGGGCATAGTCCGCCGCGTGGCGGGCCATGGCTTCCTCCAGCGTGATGGAGAGCTTCTTCGCCATGTCGGCGCAGACCTTCTCGCGGAAGCGCGGGCCGTCCACCATGCCCGGCTCCACGCAGTTCACATTGATGTTGTGTGGCCCCACCTCCAGCGCGAAGCTCTTGGTGATGCCGCGCAGGCCCCATTTGGAGGCCGAGTAGGCCATGCGGCCGGCCCGCCCGCGCATGCCGAAGGTTCCACCCACATTGACGATCTTGCCATAGCGGCGCTCGATCATGTTGGGCAGCACGGCGCGCATGGTGTGGAAGCAGCCGTTCATGTTGAGGGTGACGATCTCGTCGAACTCTTGCGGCGTCGTCTCCACCCCGGTCTTGCCGATGGGGCCGGAGCCGCCGGCCACGTTGACGAGGATGTCCACCGTCCCGAAGGCCTCGACCGTGCGCGCGGCGGCGGCGTCGCAGGCGTCGGCGTCGGTGAGGTCGCAGGCGATCACGATAGCCTCTGCGCCAGCGGCGCGTACCTCGTCCGCGATGGGGGCGATGGCCGCCGTGTCCCGACCGATGAGGGTGAGGCGGCAGCCTTCGGCTGCAAACGCGCGGGTGATGGCGGCGCCCATGCCCTTGGCGGGGCCGGTGATGAGCGCGACGCGATCCTTGAGCTTGAGATCCATGGGAGGTCCGTCGGGTATGGGGCGCCGCTCCGCTTCGGGGAGCGGCGCCGGGTCTCGAAAAGGAAGGTCAGGCCGGTTCGGTCAGAACAGCTTCTTGGGCAGGTCCGCGACTGGCGGCAGGAAGGCGGGATCGAATATCTGCGACGCCTTCGGCGTGGTGGGCAGCTTGTTGGCCTCCACCAGGATGTCGATGGACTGCTGCAGGCGCTTCATGTCCACGTTGCCGAGGCCGATCTTCGCGATCTCGGGGTGGTTCATCTCGGCCTTCAGGGTGGCATCGAGGCGCTCCTTTTCGAGCGGGACCTTGATGAGCGGTTCGCGCTTCGCCACGGCCGCCACCGCCGCGTCCGGGTCCTTCAGCGTGTCGATGACGCCCTTGTTGAGGGCGCGCAGGAAGCCCTTGATGGCTTCGGGATTGTTCTTGATGAGATCAGCCGAGACGATGA
>JAYSCE010000687.1:0-1684 GCA_041915035.1 Xanthobacter sp. | reverse complement strand
CACCCCCCCCCCACCCCACAGGGCCGCCCGCGCGGCCCCGGCCGCCCACGAGGTCGCGCCCGAGCCTGTCCCCCCCTCTCCCCCCTGGGCCGACCCGCCTCACATCCTGAAGGACAAGCTTGCCGACGTTCAGGCCCGCGCGGCAAAGCGGGGGCGCAAGCTGAAGTTCGGCCTGCGCATCCATTTCATCGTGCGCGAGACCGAGGCGGAAGCCTGGGCCGCCGCGGACCGGCTCATCTCCCGCATCTCCGACGAGCAGATCGAGAACGCGCAGAAGCGCTTCAAGGTGGAGATGGATTCCGTCGGCCAGGCGCGCATGGCGGCGCTCCAGCCGGGCGACCGCAACAAGCTCGAGATCGCGCCGAACCTGTGGGCCGGCATCGGCCTCGTGCGCCGGGGCGCCGGCACGGCGCTGGTGGGCGACCCGAAGAGCGTCGCCGCCCGCATCCGCGAATATCAGGAGATCGGCATCGAGACCTTCATCGGCTCGGGCTATCCGCACCTGGAAGAGGCCTACCGGGTGGCGGAACTGCTGTTCCCCGAACTCGGCATCGACGGCCGCCGCCGCAAGGTTTCCGACAACATCGTCAACGAATTCGCCGTGGGCTCCCACAGCGCGGAGCGGCGCCTCGCCGCCGTCTCCTGAGCATTCGAGAGGTCTTCGAGATGACTACCCGTCGCACCGTCCTCGGCCTTGCCGCCGCTCTCGCCCTTGCGCCCGTTCTGGCTGCCGCTCCCGCCCAGGCGGAGGGCGTTCTGCGCATCGCCCAGCAGTTCGGCACCCTCTACACGCCCTTCCATGTGATGAAGGAGCAGGGGCTGGTCGAGAAGCACGGCAAGGCGCTCGGCATCGACATCAAGGTGGACTGGATCCAGCTCTCGGGCGGTTCTGCGGTGAACGACGCGCTGCTCTCCGGCAACATCGACATCGCCTCCGCCGGCATCGGGCCCTTCCTGACCCTGTGGGACAAGACCCGCGGCACCTCCAACGAGGTGAAGATCGTCGGGGCTTTCGGCGCGCAGCCCAACTATTTGCTCACGAACAATCCCAACGTGAAGACCATCAAGGACTTCACCGAGAAGGACAAGATCGCCATGCCGGTGGCTGGCGTGTCGGTGCAGGCGCGCATCCTCCAGCTCGCGGCCGAGCAGACCTTCGGGCCAGGCAATGCCAAGAAGCTCGACGCGCTGATGGTGACGCTGCCCCATCCCGACGCCACCGCGGCCCTCCTCTCCGGCTCCACCGAGATCACCGGCTATCTCTCGAACGCGCCGTTTCAGAACCACGCGCTGAAGGATCCGAAGATCCACAAGGTGTTCTCCTCCTACGAGATCTTCGGCGGCCCGGTGACGCCCACGGTGGCCTATGCCACCGTCAAGTTCCGGCAGGACAATCCGAAGACCTACAAGGCCTTCCTCGAAGCCTTCGAGGAAGCAACCAAATGGGTGGAGCAGCACAAGAAAGAGGCGGCGGACATTTATGTGAAGGTGGAGAAATCCAAGCTCGATCCCGCTTTCGTCGCCGAGGTGCTGAGCGATCCGGACACGCAATATACGCTGGTGCCGCTGGGCACGCTGAAGTTCGCGGATTTCATGAACCGCATCGGCGCCATCAAGGCGAAGCCGACCAGCTTCAAGGACTTCACGTTCGAGGACCTGCATTCCGCGTCGGGCAGCTGAGGGG
>JAYSCE010000686.1:0-1697 GCA_041915035.1 Xanthobacter sp. | reverse complement strand
CTGGTGGTGGACCTCGTCAGCGGCGTCTCGAAGTTCGAGGGCGGCCGGGTGGAGAGCCTCATCGTTCCCGGCAGCTTCAAGGACATGGAGAAGCCCAAGCCCGAACAGGGCGGACAGCAGCCCCCCAAGCGCTGAGACATCGTGGCGGCGGTTCCGGCACGTGTCATGCCGCTGTCAAGTAAAATTATTCCGCTTTTGTTTCAACCGACTAATCCAGCTTTCGCAGAACCGGCAAACGCTCACGCCTGAAATCGGCCCGCCTCTTGCATGGAGGCGTTGCATCCCCGACTGGGACGTTCTAAACCTTCCAATCTGGGGGCCGGGTTTTCCGGAGGTCGCGTTGAACGTCCTGTCCATGTTCGGCAAGTCGAAGTCTGGGGGAAAGTCCGGCTCGGGCAGCGCCCGCGGCGCGGAGGATGCGCGCGACCACGATCCGAGCAACAGCCCAAGACAGCACGACCCAAGTCAGTACGACCCACGTCAGCAAGATCACCCCTACGAGGCGAGCGCACGAGGCGCCCGCGAGTGGGAGGAGGACGATCCGCGCGCCGACGCCGGCTATGACGACCGCACCGCGCTGGACCCCCGCCATCGCGCCTACATGCCGCCCGATGCCGCCTATGGCGACGACGCTGATGTGGACGAGGACTATCCCGCCTCCTATCCGGGCGACGGGCGGGACGCCCTGCCCTTCAATTCCACCGGAGCGCTGGCCGCCTTCGGCCTCGCCAAGTCCTATGGCGGGCGCAAGGTGGTGAAGGACGTGAGCATGAACGTCCGCCGGGGCGAGGCGGTGGGCCTGCTCGGCCCCAACGGCGCCGGCAAGACCACCTGCTTCTACATGGTGACGGGCCTGGTGAAGGCCGATGCCGGCCGCATCGAGCTGGACGGCCACGATATCACGCCCCTGCCCATGTATCGCCGCGCCCGCCTCGGGGTCGGGTACCTGCCGCAGGAGGCCTCCATCTTCCGGGGCCTTTCGGTGGAGGACAACATCATGGGCGTCCTCCAGGTGTCGGAGCCCAACCGGGCCCGCCGCCGCGAGGAGACCGAGGCGCTGCTCGAAGAGTTCAAGATCACCCACGTGCGCAAGTCGCCCTCCATCGCTTTGTCGGGCGGCGAGCGGCGGCGCCTGGAGATCGCCCGCGCCCTCGCCACCAAGCCGGCCTTCATGCTGCTGGACGAGCCTTTCGCCGGCATCGACCCCATCGCGGTGGGCGACATCCAGGCGCTGGTGCGCCACCTCACCTCGCGCGGCATCGGCGTGCTCATCACCGACCACAATGTGCGCGAGACGCTTGGCCTCATCGACCGCGCCTACATCATCCATTCCGGTGCGGTGCTGATGGAGGGCGATCCGGAAGCCATCGTCTCCAGCCCCGACGTGCGGCGGCTCTATCTGGGCGAGGAGTTCCGTCTGTGAGCACCGCGCCCGCCATCGCCATTGAGGGGGTCGCATCATGGCGATGAGCCCCAAGCTGGAGTTCCGGCAGAGCCAGTCGCTGGTGATGACGCCGCAGCTGATGCAGGCGATCAAGCTGCTGCAGCTCTCCAACATGGAGCTGGTGGCCTACGTGGAGGCCGAGCTGGAGCGCAATCCGCTGCTGGAGCGCATCACCGAGGGCGACGCGGGCGGGTCCGATCCGCAGCCGGAAGTGCGCGAGACCCGCGGCGAGGAGATGGCACGCGGCGGCCTC
>JAYSCE010000685.1:0-1697 GCA_041915035.1 Xanthobacter sp. | reverse complement strand
GTGGCGGACGCGCTGGAGCGGCTCATCGCCTCGCCGGACCTGTGCTCCAAGCGCTGGGTGTGGGAGCAGTACGACCACCTCATCCTCGGCAACACCGTGCAGCGCCCGGGCGGCGACGCAGCGGTGGTGCGGGTGAACGACGGTCCCAAGGCCCTCGCCATGACCACGGACGTGACGCCGCGCTATTGCGAGGCCGGCCCGTTCGAGGGCGGCAAGCAGGCGGTGGCCGAGGCGTGGCGCAACCTGACCGCCGTGGGCGCAACCCCCATCGCGGTGACGGACAATCTGAACTTCGGCAATCCCGAGAAGCCGGAGATCATGGGCCAGTTCGTGGCCTGCGTGAAAGGCATCGGCGCAGCCTGCGAGGCGCTGGACTTCCCGGTCGTCTCCGGCAACGTCAGCCTCTACAACGAGACCAACGGCAAGGCGATCCTGCCCACCCCGACCATCGGCGGCGTGGGCCTGATCGAGGATCTCGACCAGACCATGACGTTGGACTTCAAGGCGGCGGGCGAGCCGGTGCTGCTCATCGGCAAGACCAAGGGCTGGCTCGGCGCCTCGGCCTTCCTCGCCACCGTGTGCGAGCGCGAGGAAGGGGCCCCGCCCCCCGTCGACCTCATCGCCGAGAAGCGCAACGGCGACTTCGTGCGCAACCTCATTCGTGATGGCGTCGCCACCGCCGTGCATGATGTGTCGGACGGCGGCCTGCTCGTGGCGCTCGCCGAGATGGCCATGGCGAGCGGCATCGGCGTCTCGCTGGAAGATGCGCCGGACGGCATGGACCCCTATGCGTGGTGGTTCGGCGAGGATCAGGCCCGCTACGTGGTCACGGTCGCGTCCGGCCAGGGCGCCGAGGTGATCCACAAGGCGGAGATGGCGGGCGTCCCGATCATGAAGATCGGCAAGACCGGCGGTGACCGCTTGATCGTGCCGGACGACCGCTCGATAGTCGTCGAATCGCTGAAGGATCGGCACGAGACGTGGCTGCCCATCTACATGGGCGCCTCGTCCTGACGCTTTCGCGCACAGCAAGGACGTTTCGACCATGCCCATGAATGCCCGCGACATCGAGCAGCTCATCAAGGATGCGCTGCCCGACGCGACCGTGGTGATCGAGGATCTGGCCGGGGACGGCGACCACTACGCCGCCCGCATCGTCTCGGCCTCGTTCCGCGGCAAGAGCCGGGTGCAACAGCACCAGATGGTCTATGCCGCGCTCAAGGGGAACATGGGCGGCGTGCTGCACGCCCTCGCCCTGCAGACCTCCGCCCCGGCCGAGTAGGCACGCTCTGCCCTGCGTGCGCCGCACCATCGCGGCGCCTGCTACACGCGCCTGTGCAAGCGTGTCGCCGCCGTGTTGTGCCCTCAACCCTTGCGCTTTGGGCCACATGGGCCGATCTTTATCCGTGGAAGGCCTTCTTTCCGGCCGCAGACATTGGATTTGAGACCATGGGCATTCGTGACGATATCGACGCCATCGTGAAGTCCGGCGATGTGGTGCTGTTCATGAAGGGCACGCCGCAGTTCCCGCAGTGCGGCTTCTCCGGCCAGGTGGTGCAGATTCTCGACCACGTGGGCGTCCCCTTCAAGGGCGTGAACGTGCTCGAGAACGACATGATCCGCCAGGGCATCAAGGACTACGCCAACTGGCCGACCATTCCCCAGCTCTACATCAAGGGCGAGTTCGTCGGCGGCTG
>JAYSCE010000684.1:452-1700 GCA_041915035.1 Xanthobacter sp. | reverse complement strand
ATCGAGGTCTACAACGAGTGGGGCGCCGCCTCCTCCATCAGCATCGTGCTGCTCGCCTGCGTCTTCCTCGTCTTCCGTCTTGCGAGCCTCATCATCCCGTTTGAACGCATCATGGGGGCGCGCTGATCATGTCCCTCTCCCGAATCCTCCTGTACGTGGCCGTGGGCCTCATCCTCGTCTGGCTGATGATCCCCGTCCTCATCATCATTCCGATGTCCTTCTCCGGCGCCCGCTTCCTTGCCTTCCCGCCGCCCTCCTGGTCGCTCAGGTGGTACGAGGCCTATCTGGAAAGCGCCGCGTGGATGCAGGCGACGCGCGTGAGCCTGATCCTCGCCGTGTCGAGCGCGATCATCGCGACCGTGCTGGGAACGGCGGCGGCCTACGCGCTGAACCTCTCCACGTCGCGCCTCGTGCGCAGCCTGCAGGTGGTGCTGCTCCTGCCCCTCGTCGTGCCCATCGTCATCACCGCCGTCGGCGTCTTCCTCGTCTATGCCAATGTGGGACTGCTCGCGACCATGAGCGGGCTGATCCTCGCCAACGTCATGCTCGGCCTGCCCTTCGTCATCATCTCGGTGCTGACGGGCCTCAGGAAATTCGATCCGGCACAGGAGATGGTCTCCCGCAGCCTCGGCATGAACCGGCTGCGCACCTTCTTCATCGTGACGCTGCCGCAGATCCGGCCGAGCGTCATCTCGGGCCTGCTGTTCGCGTTCATCTCGGCGCTGGATGAGACGGTGGTCGCCATCTTCGTTTCGGGCGGCGAAAACCAGACGCTGACCAAGCGCATGTTCACGGCGCTGCGCGACGAGATCGATCCGACCATCGCGTCCATCAGCACGCTGTTGACGGCGGTTTCCTTCCTCATGGTGATCCTCGTCGCCCTCAGCGCGCGCACCGCGCCGCGCAAGAACGCCGACGCCTGAGACCCTGCACGCCCTCGCCTGCGCGGTGGCGGCCCACCCCGGCCGGCGCCCGCCTCCCCTTGCCGCCCGATCTGCCGTCTGGAACCGCGACCATGAGCAACCTCATTGCCTTCGACCTCGCCGCAACCGGAACGCCGCGCGAAAGCAAGCCGGCGCCCGACAGGCTGATCGCCGGTGATCCGAGCTACAAGACCTGGGAAATCGCCGCCGCCGGCCACAAGGACATCCGAACCGGCATCTGGGAGGCGACGCCCGGCGTCACGCGCTCCATCAAGGGCGACACCTGGGAATATTGCACGATCCTCTCCGGCGTGGTCGTGTTGAC
>JAYSCE010000684.1:0-442 GCA_041915035.1 Xanthobacter sp. | reverse complement strand
GAGGATGGCGGCACGCCGCGCCGCTTCAGCGCCGGCGACACCTTCGTGTTGCGGCCGGGCTTCGTCGGCACCTGGCAAACGCTAGAGACCGTGCGCAAGCTGTGGGTCGCCGTTTCCTGAATACTCTCACCCACATCAGGCTTCACCCATGGCACTCCTCTACATGGCCGATCCCGCCCGGGGCGAGATCTGGCGCCGGCTGATCGGCGAAATGGCGCCGGATATCGATGTGCGCATCTGGCCCGACATGGGAGACCCGGCCGACATCCGCTGGGTCGCGGTGTGGGATGTGCGGGTGGATCTCGCCGCAACGTTTCCGAACCTCGAAGTGATCTTCTCCACCGGGGCCGGCGTGGACCACCTCGACCTCACCCGCATCCCGCCCCGCATTCCTGTGGTGAGCATGTTGGAGCCGGGCATCGAGTATGTCATGGTCGAATAC
>JAYSCE010000683.1:0-1703 GCA_041915035.1 Xanthobacter sp. | reverse complement strand
CCCATCCTGTCCGCGGCTTCGCGCGGCAGGATGCGGCAGAACGTGGCAGGAACCGGTGCGTTCGCTGGCGCAAATCTGACACACAGGCTCCTCGTCCGTTCTCGCAGGGTCAGCGCATGATCGACGTGCGACCCCTCATTGTTGTTGGCTTCCTCTGCCTTCTTGCACCTGGTGGTGCCGACGCTAGGACGCTCATCGGCTCGGCGCGTGTCGTCGATAGCGAAAGTCTGGTCGCCGCGGGCGAGATGCGTGAGCCGCTCGGCGGCGGGCGCGGGTCGTGTCCTGGCGAGTGGTGTAGGAGTTTCCCTGGTCCTTGGTGGCCACCGCGGTGATCGCCGGTAGGGTTGGGTTGCTGAAGCCTGCAACCCCGACCTTGGATCGACCACGATGACCGACGACAGAATGGCTCTTCGCGAGATGCTGGAGAAGGGCTCCGATGCGAGCCTGCTTCGGGAGATGATCGGCTTCGCCGCACAGCGGCTGATGGAGCTGGAAGTGGGCGAGGTGACGGGCGCGGCGCATGGCGAGCGCAGCCCGGACCGGCTGGTCCAGCGCAACGGCTATCGGGAGCGGGACTGGCAGACCCGCGCCGGCACCGTCGAATTGCGGATCCCCAAGCTGCGCCGCGGCTCCTACTTCCCGGCCTTCCTGGAACCGAGGCGGACGGCCGAGAAGGCGCTGACGGCGGTGATCCAGGAAGCCTACGTCCATGGCGTCTCGACGCGGTCCGTGGACGACCTCGTCCGGGCCATGGGCATGGAGGGGATCAGCCGCAGCCAGGTCTCGCGCCTGTGCGCCGAGATCGACGAGCGGGTCCGGGACTTCCTCGCCCGTCCGATCGAAGGGGAATGGCCCTACCTCTGGCTCGACGCCACCTATGTGAAGGTCCGCGAGGCCGGCCGCATCGTACCGGTCGCGGTGACCATTGCGGTTGGCGTGAATGCCGACGGCCGCCGCGAGGTGCTGGGCATGGCGGTCGGCAGCTCGGAGGCCGAGCCGTTCTGGCTCGACTTCCTGCGCACCCTGCGGCGACGCGGTCTGGCAGGCGTGAAGCTCGTCGTCTCCGACGCTCATGAGGGCCTGAAGGCCGCGGTCACGAAGGTGCTGCGGGCCACCTGGCAGCGCTGCCGGGTCCACTTCGCCCGCAACGCGCTGGCCCATGCCGGCAAGGCCCAACGCCGCATCGTCTCGGCCTGGATCGGCACCGCCTATGCCCAGGACGATGCTGCGGCCGCCCACGCCCAATGGCGCACGGTGGCGGACCAGCTCCGGCCAAAGGTGGCGAAGCTCGCCGCCCTGATGGACGCCGCCGAGGAGGACGTGCTCGCCTACATGCACTTCCCGGCCGCGCACCGGGCCAAGCTCCACTCGACCAATCCGATCGAGCGGCTCAACGGCGAGATCAAGCGACGCACCGATGTCGTCGGCATCTTTCCAAACGAAGCGGCCGTCGTTCGCCTCGTGGGGGCCATCCTCCTCGAGCAATCCGACGAGTGGGCAACCCAGCGGTCCCGGTACATGACCCTGGAAACCATCGGCGCCGTCAGCAACACTCCGACCGTCAGCCTCTCCGCCGTGACAGCCTGACACGCGCGGCCCGACCCGCTGGCAATCATCGCGCTCCTACACCACTCGCCGGGACACGACCCTTCGGGGTCTCCGTCCGGCACAAAAATGCGGATCGTGAACGGATCAGCCATACG
>JAYSCE010000682.1:0-1704 GCA_041915035.1 Xanthobacter sp. | reverse complement strand
GCCTCGCCGCCCACGGCCGCGATGCGCTCCGCTACCGCACCGGCGGCGGCCAAGTCGATGTCGCCCAGCGCCACCTTCGCGCCCTCCGCCGCCAGCGTCGCCGCGATGGCGCTGCCGAGCCCGCCGCCCGCGCCGAGCACGAGGGCCGTCTTGCCTTTCAGTCCGAGATCCATGGGTCTTCCCTTCGTCTTGTTCGCGTGGGCCGTCAGTCGGCGATGGCCAGCCGGCCCGAGGCCGCCGCGCCGGCGGTGCGCGCGAGGTAGTCGGCTTTGCTGTATTGCATGTGATCGACGCAGAGCTGCGCCAGCGCCCAGCTGTCCGTGCCCTGCAGCAGCTCGATCATGATGTCGTGCTGGCGACGGGAGAGCTGGAGGCCGGCGTGATCGGCAAGATTCTTGGCGCGCATGGGCAGGGTATAGCCCATGTAGTCCTGCAGCGTGCGCACGAGATAGGGATTTCCGCAGCCCGAGAACAGCGTCAGGTGGAACAGGTCATTGGTCTCATGGATGCCGCGCAGATTGCCGGCGTCGGCGTTGCGGCAATAATCGGCCTGGATGTCCTTGAGGCGGGCGATCAGCTCCGGCGGGGCGGGCAGGGGGATCATCAGCGCCGCCTGCCGGGTCAGCATCTCGCGCACCGCGTAGATCTGCTGCACCTCCTGCGCCGAATAGGAGCAGACGGTGGCGCCCACATTCTTCTCGCGCCGCACCACCCCGGTGCGCTCCAGCTGCACCAGCGCCTGGCGGATATAGTGCCGCGAGGCGCCGTAGCGCGCCATCAGCGTGTCTTCCACCAGCCGGGAGCCGGGGGCGAAGCGGCCGAAGATGATGTCATCCTCCAGCCGGCGCTGGACTTCGGCCTGCTCGTCGGCGCGGGATGCGGGAATGGATGCGGGAAGGGACGCTTCGCTCATGCGGCGCTCCTGTTCGCCGTCTCGAATCCGGAAAGCCTGTAGCAGTCTTCCACCAGCCGCAAGGTTTCCAGATTGTCCTCCGGCGACGTCTCGAAGGGCGCGCCGCTGTGAAGACACGCGACGAAATGGGCGATCGTCGCGGCATAGGAGCCGAGATAGGTCGCCTCGGGGTCATAGTCCAGCCGCTCCGGCGCCGGGCCAGCGATGGAGAGGCTGTTTCCATCCAGCCGAAGCGTGCCGGCGTCGCCGAGGACGGTCAGCCGGTCCGCCTGCTGCGGCGGCACGCCATAGGCGGCGAAGCTGGCGAAGATGGAGACGCCGGCGCCGTGCGCGGTGGAGAGCTGGATGATGGCGCCGTCCTCGCCCCGCATCGCGGTGCAGGTGCGGCTGAGGGCGGCGGCCTCCACCTTCAGCGGGCCGAGCAGCATGCGCAGGGTGTCGAGGTGATGGATCAGCACCTCCGCCACCAGCATGCGGCGCTCCTCGCGCATGAAGGGCTGGCGCTCCAGCGCCTGGAACCGACCCTCCGCGTCCGGCACCGTGCCGGAGGTGACGAGCGAGAGGTGCGCGGCCCGGACCGTGCCGATGCGGCCGGCGCGCAGCCATTCGGCGGCCTGCCGATAATAGGCGCGGAAACGCCAGTTCTCATGCACCATCAGGCGCACCCGCCCGCCGATGTCCGCCACCAGTTGCTCGGCCTCCGGCAAGGTTGGCGCGAGGGGCTTCTGGCACAGGATGGGCAGGCCATGCCGGGCGGCGAGGCGGGCGAGTTCCGCATGGACGGCGCGGGG
>JAYSCE010000681.1:0-1705 GCA_041915035.1 Xanthobacter sp. | reverse complement strand
ATTCTTCGCCACTGCCACCGCGTCGGAAAAGAAGCCGATGGGCGCGCCCGACGCCTCGTTCCGCAACGCCGCCGCGGCGACGCTGATGCCGAGTTCCAGCCCGATCATGTGATAGGGCCGATAGAGCGCCGTGTAGCGGCCGCTCGGGTCGGTCGCCATGCCGTATTCGCGGAAGCAGCGGCGGGCATAGTCGCCGCGCGCCGAGGGATCGGCCTCGATCACTACATAGACGCCCCAG
Source organism: Xanthobacter sp. (assembly GCA_041915035.1). Classification (GTDB taxonomy): domain Bacteria; phylum Pseudomonadota; class Alphaproteobacteria; order Rhizobiales; family Xanthobacteraceae; genus Xanthobacter. The sequence continues at coordinate 1,467 of JAYSCE010000681.1, read as the reverse complement.
CGCAAATCCCGGAACACCGGCCGTCCATCCCGCTCCAGGCTGGACACCACCTCCACCTGCCCGGCCTCCTCCAGAAGTCCGCCGGCGTCGCGGGGGCGCAGGATGGTGGGCAGGTCGTCCACGCCGCAGGGCGGGAAGAGCAGCCCGTCGCGGGGCGCCTTGAGGCCGGTGGCGTTGGAGATGGCGGCCATCTCGATGGAGGATTTCGTGCCGTCCACGAAGGAGTTGAACATCTGCGGGTTCATTCCGCCGATGGCCGCCTGCTCGGGGGTGAGGCCGATGTTGCGCCACACGTCGTCGGGCGTGGAGGCGTGGTAGGCGGGCAGATACTTCGTGCCTTTGCCGGCCGCCACCACGGTGAAGCCGCAGGCTTGCGCCCAGTCCACCATCTCGCACACCAGCGCCGGCTGGTCGCCATAGGCCGCCGCGTAGACGACACCCGCCTCCGCCGCCTTGCGGGCGATGAGCGGGCCGGCGAGCACATCCGCCTCCACCGTCACCATCACGATGTGCCGGCGCGCGGCGATGGCGAGGAGCGCATGCCTGAGGCCCGCCGCGGGGCTGCCGGTGGCGTCCACGATCACTTCGATGCCGTCCGCCTGGATCAGCGCCTCGGCATCCTCGGTGAGGACGGTGCGGCCGGTGCGGCGGGCGTCGTCGAAATCCGTCGCGAGCGCGTCTTCCACCGGCCAGCCGGTGTTGGCGAGGGCGTCCCTGGCCTGCGAGGCGGAGAGATCGGCGATGCCCATCAGGTGCATGCCCACCGTCGTGCGCACCTGCGACAGGAACATGGAGCCGAACTTGCCAGCGCCGATGAGGCCGACGCGTACCGGCCGGCCTTCGGCCGCGCGGGCGCGGAGCTTGGCTGCGAGATTCATGGGGTCGCTCTCCTTCCTTGCGGAAGCCGGGCGAAGACGTGCGCACGCGCGTGCCCGTCGGGCGGGCCGATGCGCTGGAGCGTTCCTCCGTCCGGCCATCGCCGGTTGTCTGCGGCCGGATCGTTACTGTCCGGCCCTGGCGGGTCGCGCCCGCAGGTGCAAGGGTAGTGCCCGAATCCGCCGGAGGGAAGCGCTCCGCAACGTCAGGGTGGGCGGCTTCAGCCGATGATGCTGTAGCCGCCGTCAATCTGGTGGATGCCACCGGTGACGTTGGCGGCCTCGCGGCTCGCGAGGAAGGCGGCGAAGGCCCCCACATCCTCGATGGAGGCGAGGAGATGAGTCGGGGCGCGCTCGGCGGCCTCGTTCAGGAGTTCGTCGAAATCGGCGATGCCGGAGGCCGCGCGCGTCTTCAGCGGGCCGGGGGAGAGGGCGTGCACGGAAATGCGCTTCTCGCCCATCTCCGCCGCCGCGTAGCGCACCACGGATTCCAGCGCGGATTTCACCGGCCCCATGATGTTGTAATGCTCGACCACCTTTTCCGCGCCGTAGAACGAGACGGTCATGCAGGTGCCGCCCGCACCCCTCAGCG
>JAYSCE010000680.1:0-1708 GCA_041915035.1 Xanthobacter sp. | reverse complement strand
CACGGCCAATGCGTGGCAGGCGCCATGACGCGCGTGGAGGAGTGCTGCGCGCGCAAGGGCCTGCGCATGACCCCGCTGCGCCGCAATGTCATGAAGGCGCTGGCCGAGAGCCATGTTCCGCTCGGCGCCTACGAGATCGTGCAGAAACTCTCGGACGCGGGCGACGGGGCGCCACCCATGTCGGTCTACCGGGTGCTCGATTTCCTGGTGGCGGAGGGCCTGGCCCACCGCATCGAAAGCCGCAACGCCTTTCTCGTCTGTGCTCACCCCCACGATGATGCCGACGTGGTGGTCTTTCTCATCTGTGAGCGCTGCGGCCTGACGCGGGAGGTCGCCTCCCATGCCATCGGCCGTGATCTCGCCTGGGCCGCGCGGGCCGCCGGCTTCGAGCCGCGCCAGCGGGTGCTGGAGGTTGCGGGCACCTGCGCCGATTGCCGGGAGGCGGCGGCCGCTGCCCCGCCAGCGGCCAAGGACGCAGCCAAGCATGCAGCCAAGGAAACCGCCGGCGGTTGATTCTTTCCCGCCCCCGGCCTACTCGAAACCCGGCCGCATCGCCCTTGGTCGTGCGGTCCGCGCCTGCCCCGGCACCGTACACCTGCGGATCGCCCGTCGTTCGAGGACCAGACCCATGACCAGCGCCGAAACCGTCACCAGCGCCGCGCCTGTGGTTCCCGTCGAGCTGCTCGAGGCCGGGCCGGCCGGGCGGCATGTAACGGTGGGCGTCCCGGTCGGCCGGGTGATGGTCGGCGGCGGTGCGCCGGTGGTGGTCCAGTCCATGACCAATACCGACACGGCCGACATCGCGGGCACCGTGCGGCAGGTCGCGGCTCTCGCCCGTGCCGGTTCCGAGATCGTGCGCATCACGGTGGACCGTGACGAGGCGGCGGCCGCCGTGCCGCACATCCACGAGAAGCTCCTCGCGCAGGGCATCGACGTGCCCCTCGTGGGCGATTTCCATTACATCGGCCACAAGCTCCTGGCCGATCATCCGGCCTGCGCGGAGGCCCTCGCCAAGTACCGCATCAATCCCGGCAATGTGGGCTTCGGCGACAAGAAGGACCGGCAGTTCGCCGCCATCGTCGAAACCGCCATCAAGCACGACAAGCCGGTGCGCATCGGTGCCAACTGGGGCTCGCTGGACGGCGAATTGCTCACCCGCCTGATGGACGAGAATGCCCGCCTGCCCCAGCCAGCAGAGGCGCGGGCGGTGACGCGCGAGGCGCTGGTGCGTTCGGCGCTGCTCTCGGCGGCGCTGGCCGAGGAAATCGGCCTCGGCCGCGACCGCATCATCCTCTCCGCCAAGGTCTCGGCGGTGCAGGACCTGATCGCGGTCTATTCGGAGTTGGCGCGCCGTTCCGACTATGCGCTCCATCTCGGCCTCACCGAGGCGGGCATGGGCTCAAAGGGCATCGTCGCCTCCACGGCGGCCATGGGCGTGGTGCTCCAGCAGGGCATCGGCGACACCATCCGCGTGTCGCTGACCCCCGAGCCCAACGGCGACCGCACCCGCGAGGTGCAGGTGGCGCAGGAAATCCTGCAGACCATGGGCCTGCGCACCTTCGTGCCGCTGGTGGCCGCCTGCCCGGGTTGCGGGCGCACCACGAGCACCGTGTTCCAGGAGCTGGCGCAGTCGGTGCAGGACATGATCCGCACCCGCATGCCGGTGTGGAAGGCCCAATATCCCGGCGTCGAGACGCTGAATGTGGCG
>JAYSCE010000679.1:0-1710 GCA_041915035.1 Xanthobacter sp. | reverse complement strand
GACCTCATCGGCGAGGGCACCATCTCGTCCAAGATCGCCAAGGACCTGTTCGAGATCATCTTCACCGAGGGCGGCGACCCGCGCGTCGTGGTCGAGGCCCGCGGCATGAAGCAGGTGACGGACACCGGCGCAATCGAGAAGGTGGTGGACGAAATCATCGCCGCCAATCCGGACAAGGTGGCCCAGGTGCAGGCCAAGCCCACCATGCTCGGCTGGTTCGTCGGCCAGGCCATGAAGGCCTCGGGCGGCAAGGCGAATCCCCAGGCGCTGAACGACATACTCAAGGCGAAGCTGGGGATCTGAGGACGCGATTGCCTGGGGCACGGTCTCGCGCCCCGGACGCATGCAGCGAAGCGGAATGCGAGCCGGGGCCCCGCGCAAGGGTCCGCCGAAGGTGCTCCGATAGCACCACTGCGGCTGAGGTCGCTGGCCGGTCCTTTCGGCGGTCGTGCTCCGCGTTGCCGGGAGCCCCAACCCCGCCACGTGTCACTCTGCGCCGGGCCGAACGGTAGGCCCTCCGGTCAAGCCGGAGGGCGACGGCGGTGAGGAGGCGACCGCTCCCTCAGGCGAGCGGATCGCCCGCCACAGTTGCCCCGAACACTTCTTCAAATGCCACCCGCATCACCGCATCCACCTCGGGCATGGTCACCGGAAGACCGAGGTCGGCGAGGCTGGTCACGCCGTGCTCGCGCACGCCGCAGGGGACGATGCCGCCGAAGTGGCTGAGGTCCGGCTCCACGTTCAGCGAGATGCCGTGGAAGGTCACCCAGCGGCGCACGCGGATGCCGATGGCGGCGATCTTGTCCTCTCCGCCGCCCCTCCTGCGCACCCATACCCCCACCCGGTCTTCCCGCCGCTCGCCGGTGACGTTGAAGGCCGAGAGGGTGCCGATGATCCAGGCTTCCAGCGCGCTCACATAGCGTCGCACGTCCGGCGAGCGGCGCCTGAGGTCGAGCATGGCATAAGCCACGCGTTGGCCGGGGCCGTGGTAGGTGAACTGTCCGCCCCGGCCCGTCTCGTAGACCGGGAAGCGCGCGTCCACGAGGTCTTCCGGCCGGGCGCTGGTGCCGGCGGTGTAGAGCGGTGGATGCTCCAGCTGCCAGACGCATTCTGCCGCCGTGCCTTCGGCGATGGCGGCGGCGCGCGCCTCCATGGCGGCAAGAGCCTCCGGATAGGGGACGAGACCATCGCTCACCACCCACTCCACGGGCGGAGCGGAAGAATCGAGCGGACGGAAATCGGTTTCCAGGCTGGCGCGGGGCGTGGCTGCGGTGGGGGCGCTGGCATTCATGCGAACTGCTTTAATCCATCCGCGCGTCCGGTCCAGCCCCGCCGTCACAGGGTTCGCGGAACCGTCATCCACAGGACGGGCGCTGTGGTGCAGCTTACCTTTGCCGGGCACTTGTGGCGGCACATTCGATCTGTTAGACGATGGCCCCCGGCCGGAAGCGGTCCTCTCCCGAGGAACCTGAGGCCGGTGCCATCCCTGACTGCGGTCGTGGCGGAATTGGTAGACGCGCTAGCTTGAGGTGCTAGTGGGGAGACCCGTGGAGGTTCGAGTCCTCTCGTCCGCACCAGGTTGATCTGGCTTTTGAAAATGGCCCTCTCCGGCTTCCGGCGAGGGCCTTTTCGTTTCCGGCCTTGCGTCCGTCAAAGCCGGGAGAACACCCGCAGCAGAACGAGGCCACCGGCGACGACGAGCAAGGCACC
>JAYSCE010000678.1:0-1715 GCA_041915035.1 Xanthobacter sp. | reverse complement strand
GTGACGTGGGAGATGAGGGCCTCCACCTCTTCCTTCGGCACGCCGTCGCACTCCATGTCGACCTTCACCCGCACGTCGGTGAAGCCGACCGGCTTCTCGCTGACGTCGCCCGTGCCCCAGACGGCAGTGATGTTGAGGTCGCCTTCGAGCTGGAGTTCGAGCTTGCGCACGGTCCAGCCGCGATGCACCGCATTGGCGTGGAGGCCGACGGCAAGGCAGGAGCCGAGCGCGGCGAGGGACGCCTCGGACGGGTTGGGAGCCGTGTCATCGCCGAGCAGGCCCGGGGGCTCGTCCACGATGTAGGGCTCGAGATTGCGGATGTAGTTGGCGTGGCGGAAGCGGCCTTCGGCGACGGTCTTGCACTTCAGGGTCTTGATGACCTTGGGGTCCGCCTTGCCGGCCGCGATCAGCTTGGCGAGGCCTTCCTTGTCGATGGGCGCAAGGCAGCCCGTGGTCGCTTCTGGCGCGAGGCAGCCGGTCAGTGCGGTCTGGGGCGCAGTCATCAGGATCTCCTTGGGTCGTGTAGACAGACCGTTCTGTCTTATGCACGCGCTATGCCAGATCCGCCGAAGACAGCCACTGACTGAAGGAGAACTGCATTTCCTCATGAGAAATAAGGATCTGCGGGAAAATTCGACACCGCTTGTCCGGCACGATTCGTGCCTGTAGAAAACAGACAGGTCTGTCTCAGTGCACGCGAAAGCGGCACATTGGTGAGAAGCGATGCAGCAAACGAAGGCAAGCCGCCCCAAGGCCAATCCCCACGTCGCTCCCGACGCCGGGGAGGCGGAGCCGAAGGCCCGCGAGCGCATCCTCCAGGCTGCGACGCGGCTGTTCTGTCAGCACGGCATAAATGCGGTTGGCGTGGATGCCGTGGTGGCCGAGGCGGCGACCGCCAAGGCCACCCTCTACAAGTCCTTCGGCTCCAAGGAGCGGCTGGTGGAGGCGGTGCTGGAGCGCGAGGGCGCGGCGTGGCGCGACTGGTTTCTCGGCGAGCTGCTGAAAGGCGAGGCAACCCCGCAAATGCGCCTGCGCCGCATCTTCCCCGTGCTGCGGGAATGGTTCGGCGACGCCCGCTTCTTCGGCTGCCCGTTCATCAATGCGGTGGCGGAGCACGACAAGGCCGACGACCGCATGCGCCAGATCGCCCTTGCCCATAAGAAAGTTGTGCTGGAGACCATCACCCGCCTCGCGTCGGAGGCCGGCGCGCGCGATCCCAACGGCGCCGCCCACCAGCTGGGTGTCCTGATCGACGGCGCCATCGTCGCCGCCATGATTACCAAGGACGCCAACGTCGCCCTTCTGGCTGGCCAGACGGCCGACCTGTTGCTCTCGGGCATGGCGGCCGAAGCGGCCTGACCAGCGCATCTCCGCCAACCCCGCTCACGCTCCATGCGTCCAGAGCGGGAGACGGCTCGCTCCCCCTGCGAAATGCGCAGTCTCCCGCGCTTGACGCTCCGCCCCGCGGCGTCCGAAAACGCGGTAACAGCATCGGGAGGAAAAGATGCAGATCCGCGCCGCCGTCCTGCGCACGTCTCCGGTCAACAAGCCTTATGCGGACACGCGTCCGCTCTCGATTGAAACGGTTCAGCTCGCGCCGCCCCAGGCTGGCGAGGTGCTCATCAAGGTGGCGGCGGCCGGCCTGTGCCATTCCGACCTCTCGGTCATCAACGGCGACCGTCCGCGCCAGCTCCCTATGGTGCTCGGCCACGAGG
>JAYSCE010000677.1:0-1718 GCA_041915035.1 Xanthobacter sp. | reverse complement strand
AAGTCGAAGGAACTGAAGCCCCTCGACGCCCACAACTATGGCGGCCGCTATGTCTATTACGGCATCCGCGAGCACGGCATGGCCGCCGCGATGAACGGCATGGCGCTGCATGGCGGCGTCAGGCCCTACGGCGGCACCTTCCTCTGCTTCACCGACTATGCCCGTGGCGCGATGCGGCTTTCCGCGCTGATGGGCGTGCCGGCGGTCTATGTCATGACCCACGATTCCATCGGCCTCGGCGAGGACGGGCCGACCCACCAGCCGGTCGAACACCTCGCCATCTGCCGGGCGACGCCCAATACCTGGACGTTCCGCCCCGCCGACCTGATCGAGACGGCAGAGGCCTGGGAACTCGCGCTGACCTCGGACCGCACGCCCTCGGTGCTGGCGCTCAGCCGCCAGAACCTGCCGACGGTGCGCACGCTGCACACCGCCCGGAACCTGACCGCGCAGGGCGCCTATGTGCTCCGCGAGGCCGAGGGGCGACGTCAGGCGATCCTCATGGCCACCGGCTCCGAGGTGGAGATCGCGCTGAAGGCGCGCGACCTTCTCCAGGCCGAGGGCATCGGCACCCGCGTCGTCTCCATGCCCTGCATGGAACTCTTCGCCGCCCAGCCCGAGGAGTATCGCCGCAAGGTCCTGCCCGCAGGACCGGTGCGCGTGGCCGTCGAGGCCGCCGTGCGCCAACCCTGGGACCGCTGGCTTCTGGGCGAACGCGGGCGCGAGGCGAAGTCCGGCTTCGTCGGCATGGAGGGCTTCGGCGCCTCGGCCCCGGCCGAACGGCTCTATGCAGAATTCGGCATCACCGCAAAGGCGGTGGCGGCAAAGGCGAAGTCGCTTCTCTGAGCGCCCTCACCCGACGCCGAAGAGTGCGCGGATCTCCTTCGTGAAGGCCTCGCGCACGTCCTTCATCTCGCCTGCCGTGACATGGCTGTCGAGGAGGTCGATGACGGCGCGCACGACATGATCGACCTGGCCTAGCGGTTCGACCCCGTAGGCGGCCTGCACGGCGGCGACGAAATCGGCCGCGTGGCGCATCCGCGCCGGGTTCTTCGCGCTGTTCCACCCCTCGTAGTAGATGCCACGGATCAGCGTCGGCAACTGCGCACCGAGGTCGGTCGCCTCGTTCACCGTAAGGTGATCCCGCATGGCGTGCAGAACGGCCCTCAGCACCCGGTAGCTGCGCTGCTTGTCATTCCAGCCCATCCGGGCGTCCACCTCGTTGATCCAGAGATTCGCGGCCTGCACCGCCTCGTCGATGATTCTCAGTCCGAACGCGCTCATCGCGGCCTCCTTCGGCTGGTTTGCATCACCCGAACACCGCGGCCGTAATACCGCATGGACGGACGCCGGCCCTGATCCCGGTCAATGCGCCCTCTGCCGCGCCGGCGATGATCGCGGTGAAGGGAACGGAGGAAGCGATGCAGACGGAACCGCAGATCGTCTTTCACGGCATGGATGCCTCGCCCACGATCACCGGCGAAATTCGCGGAAGGATCGGCAAGCTCGAACGCGTGTTCGACCGGATCACCTCGCTGAGGGTGGTGGTCGAGAAGCGCAGCGCGCGGGGGCACAAGGGCCATCTCTATCAGGTGGCGGTCGATGCCGAGGTGCCAGGCGGCGTGATCGTGGTCAACCGCAAGCCCGGCGATCTCGGCGCGCACGAGGATCTGCATGTCGCCATCCGCGACGCCTTCGACGCCGCGCGACGTCAGCTC
>JAYSCE010000676.1:0-1736 GCA_041915035.1 Xanthobacter sp. | reverse complement strand
CGCTGCCTGACCGGCCCGCGCGGAGGGTGCATGATGGACTTGGGATGTGACGGGCCGATCTCAGTGGCCGGCGGTGAAAGCGCTTCCCGCGCAGACGGTGACGATCACGCGGGCGGCCGCACCGCTCTCGATCTGGACCTGAACGGCGACCGCCTCCGCGAGGAATGCGGCGTCTTCGGCATCTACGACCACCCCGAGGCCGCGGCCATCACCGCCATCGGCCTCCACGCCCTCCAGCATCGCGGACAGGAAGCCGCCGGCATCGTCTCCTATGACGGCCGCCGCTTCCATTCCGAGCGCCGCCTCGGCCTCGTGGGCGACGCCTTCTCCGACGCCGCCGTCATCGCCCGCCTGCCCGGCGACAGCGCGGTGGGCCACGTGCGCTACTCCACCACCGGCGAGACCCTGCTGCGCAACGTGCAGCCTTTGTTCGCCGAGCTGGACGCCGGCGGCTTCGCCGTGGGCCACAACGGCAACCTCACCAACGGCCTCACCCTGCGCCGCCAACTGGTGCGCGAGGGTGCCATCACCCAATCCACCACCGACACCGAGGTGATCCTCCACCTCGTGGCGCGCTCCCGGAAGCCCCGCTTCGTGGACCGCTTCATCGACGCCATCCGCACGCTGGAAGGCGCCTATTCGCTGGTGGCCCTCACCAACAAGAAGCTCATCGGCGCCCGCGACCCCCTCGGCATCCGCCCGCTGGTGCTGGGCTCGCTGGACGGCTCGCCCATCCTCGCCTCCGAGACCTGCGCCCTCGACATCATCGGCGCGCGCTATGTGCGCGACATCGAGAACGGCGAGGTCATCGTGATCGACGAGGAGGGCGTGCAGTCCTTCAAGCCGTTCCCGGAGATGGCGCCGCGCCCCTGCATCTTCGAATACATCTATTTCGCCCGGCCGGATTCCGTGGTGGGCGGGCGCTCCGTCTACCAGGTGCGCAAGAACATGGGCCGCGTGCTGGCGACCGAAAGCCCGGCCCATGCGGACGTGATCGTCCCCGTGCCGGATTCCGGCGTGCCGGCCGCTATCGGCTTCTCCCAGACCTCGGGCATCCCCTACGAGCTGGGCATCATCCGCAACCACTATGTCGGCCGCACCTTCATCCAGCCCACCCAGTCCATCCGCGACCAGGGCGTGCGCATGAAGCACTCCGCCAACCGCTCGGTGGTAGAGGGCAAGAGCATCGTCCTCGTGGACGACAGCCTGGTGCGTGGCACCACCTCGGTGAAGATCGTGCAGATGATGCGCGATGCCGGCGCCAAGGAGGTGCATTTCCGCATCGCCTCGCCGCCCATCACCCACCCGGACTATTACGGCATCGACACGCCCGACCGGGACAAGCTGCTCGCCGCCACGCATGACCTCGAAGGCATGCGCCGCTATATCGGCGCGGATTCGCTGGCCTTCCTTTCGGTGGATGGCGTCTATCGCGCCATGGGCTACGAGGGGCGCGACCCGGTGAAGCCGCAGTTCACCGACCACTGCTTCACCGGCGACTATCCCACCCCCCTCACGGACAAGGCGGGTGCCGTGGGCCAGCAGCAGCTCTCCCTGCTCGCCGAAGCGAGCTGAGGGAACTCCCCTTCGCCTTGCGGCGTCTCCGGGACGGCAGCATAAGTCTGCCGCAACGGAAGGAGACGCCGCATGGTGGAAATGAACAGCTGGCACCGCGGCCGGCTCATCGATCACATCCAGCTCGTGGTGCGCGACCTTGAGGCCGCGCGTCGCTTCTC
>JAYSCE010000675.1:0-1759 GCA_041915035.1 Xanthobacter sp. | reverse complement strand
GCCGAGGCGGGGCTCGCCGGCATCCTCTCTCACCGCGCGGGTGCCGATCGCGGCGCATAGACGAGGGGCGCCATCCCCTCGCGCGGCACGATGCGCGTCTCGGCGGTGCCGATGAGGACGCAGGTCGCCATGTCCGCCCGCGCGGGATCAGCCTCCGCCAGCGTCGAAAGCGCGATGCGCTCGTCCGCCCGCCCCGCCGCACGGCCGAACACCACCGGCACGCTCCCCGGCAGCGTCTCCCGCAGCAGCTCGAAGGCGCGGCCGAGTTGCCAGGGCCGCGCCTTGCTGATGGGATTGTAGAGGGCGATCACGAAGCCGGCCTCGGCGGCGAGCGCGAGGCGCTTTTCCACCAGTGGCCAGGGCTTCAGATTGTCCGAGAGGGAAATGGCGCAGAAATCGTGCCCCAAAGGCGCGCCACAGCGGGCCGCGACCGCCAGCATGGCGGTGACACCGGGCACGATCTCGACGTCCAGCGCCCGCCACGCCGCCGGCCCGTGCTCAATGGCCTCGCACACCGCCGCCGCCATGGCAAACACGCCGGGATCGCCGCCCGAAACCATCGCCACCTTCGCCCCGGCCACGGCGGCTTCCAGCGCGGCGGAGGCGCGGGCGATCTCCTCGCGATTGTCCGAAGCGCGCCGCTCCTGCCCCACCCGCTCCGGCAGGCGGGCGAGATAGGGCGCGTAGCCGAACAGGATATCCGCCGCCGCCACCGCCTCCGCCGCCTCGGGCGTCATCTGCCGCGCGGAGCCGGGGCCGAGGCCGACCACGGTGAGCCGCCCGCTCACGCGGCGCGCTCCCAGCCGGGTACCAGCACGATGGCGAAATAGGGCGCGGGCCCCTCCGCACGCTCGGTGAGGGGGATGAGCGCGCAATCGGCCATGGTGCCGCGCTCCACGTAGACGGCCCTCTCCAGCCGGCCGGCAGCGGCGAGCGCGCGGCGGATCTTCGGCAGGTTGCGCCCTACCTTCATGATGACCGCCGCGTCCGCCTCGGCGAGGCGCCGCGCCAGTTCCGCCTCGTCCAGCGTGCCGGGCAGCACCATCAGCACGTCGTCGCCCTGCGCGATGGGCGCGCCGGCTTCCGACCAGCAGCCGGACATGCCGGTGACGCCGGGGATGACCTGCGTCTGGAACCGCCCGGCGAGGCGCACATGGATGTGCATGTAGGAGCCATAGAAGAGCGGATCGCCCTCGCTCAGCACCGCCACCGTGCGTCCGGCCATCAGGTGCTCGGCCACCGCTGCGGCGGAGGCGTCGTAGAAGGCGCCGATGGCCGTGCGATAGGCGTCGTCATGCCGGTGGATTTCGGTGGTGACGGGATAGAGCAGCGGCAGCTCCACCGCACCCTCCGGGAAGTGCGCGGCGGCGACCGTGCGGGCGTGGCTGACGTTTCCCGCCTTGGCGAAATAGCCCACCACGTCCGCGCTTTGGAGCGCCTTCACCGCCTTGAGGGTGAGAAGGTCGGGATCGCCCGGGCCGACGCCCACGCCGATGAGTTGCCCCTTCACAGCCCGGCCCTCGCAAGCGCGTTCACGGCAGCCGACGTGATGGCGCTGCCACCCAGCCGCCCGCGCACGATGGCAAAGGGCACGCCGCGGGGATCATCCGCCAGCGCGTCCTTGGATTCCGCCGCGCCGACGAAGCCCACCGGCATGCCGAGGATGGCCGCCGGCTTCGGCGCGCCGCGATCCAGCATCTCCAGCAGGTGGAAGAGCGCGGTGGGTGCATTGCCGATGGCGACGACCGATCCGGCCAAT
>JAYSCE010000674.1:352-1762 GCA_041915035.1 Xanthobacter sp. | reverse complement strand
GGCTTGACCGGGCGATCCTTTTTGCGGGCGTCGGAAAAGGATGCCCCGGTCAAGCAACTGTCGTTTTGATTGGTATCTGTCGGAACTCTGAGCCGGCGCGGATGATGGCGTTGAGGATGATGAGGAACTTTCGCATGGTTGCGATGAGAGCGACTTTGAAGGGCTTTCCGGCGGCCCTGAGGCGAGAGTAGAAGGGGTGCAGGTGGGGCATTTTGGCCCTGAGGGCACTGAGTGTTGCCATGTAGAGGACGTCGCGGACGGGCTTTCGGCCGCCGCCGCATTTGCCGCTTCTGATGGTCTTGCCGGATTGCCTGGCGTGGGGTGCGACCCCGACGAGGGAGGCGATCTGCTTGGGACCGATGCGGCCGATTTCCTTGAGGTCGGCGATGAGGGTCGCGGTGAGCACGGGTCCGACGCCGGGCAGGCTGACGAGCCTTGCGGCCTGCTGGGCGAGGCCGGCATCGGCGGCGATCTGCCGCCTGATCTCGGCCTCGAGCTGGGCGGTTTCCCTGGCGATGACGGCGAGGCGGCGCCTGTGCATGCGCTTGAGCATGGGCTCGGATGTGGTGTCGAGGAGTGACCTGATCTCCTTCTCGTCGTCGATGAGCCTGCGCCGCTGGGCGGCGAGTTCACTGATGCGTTCGCGCGCGGGTTCGGGCTGGTAGGCCTTGAGGATGTCCCTTGCGGTGGCGACGTAGCGGGCAATGACGGCGGCATCGATGGCGTCGGTCTTGGCGATGTGCTTCATGGACCGGGCAAACTGCCTGACCTGGAGGGCATCGAGGACGTGGACGGTGAGGCCGGCCGCAGCAAGGGCATTGGCGGCCTGCCGCTCGTAACCGCCCGATGCCTCGAGGCCGACGGCGGCGGGATGCAGGCAGCGGATGCGGGCCACGAGGGCACGCAGGCCCGCAGGTGTATTGGGGGCCGCGAAGGCCTTTCCGGTCGGGTGGATATGGACGTCGAGGCGCTCCTTCGAGACATCGATGCCAATAAACGGAAGATCTGCTATCATCCTTGCGCTCCCTGGCTTGTCATGCGGGCTCTCGGGCCCAAGCAACTGTTCGGGGTGAAGCAAAGAAGACGGGGCCAAGCTTGACCACGGTCTCTACGACCAGCCGGGCTTAACGGCCTCACGTCAACGCCGGAGGTGCGGCGAGGCACCTCCGGTTTTCCCATCCTAGACCAGATATTCCAGACAAGCCGGGCGAAAGTGAATTGGGGGGCGTGAGAGTGGGAGTGAAAGTGAGAGTGGGTGGGCAGGTTCTTACTTCCCCAGCAGCCGCAGCCCGATGGCTGCCGTAAGCCCCGAGACCGCCGCCGTCAGCACCGTGCCCCACGCCATGTCGATGATGGCGATCCTGGTGGTGAAACCCTTCATGACGGCGAGGTTGGTCAGGTCGTAGGTGC
>JAYSCE010000674.1:0-342 GCA_041915035.1 Xanthobacter sp. | reverse complement strand
CCGAGGGCTCCGTCATCAGCCCGGCGGTGCGGAACATGAGCCGCATGGCGGCGATGATGTCGCTGTCCTCGACCAGCAGCACCTCGTCGACCAGGCCCTGCATGTCGGCGACCGCCTCGGCAATCGGCACGCGCACGCCGATGCCGTCGGCGATGGTGGAGACGGACGGCGGGAACTGCAGTGTGCCCGAGCGCCATGACTTCTCCATGGCATCGGCGCCCGAGGCCTGGACGCCGATGACCTCGACGGACGGGTCCACTGCCTTGGCCCAGCGGGCGATGCCGGTGAGCAGCGCCCCGTTGCCCAGCGGCACGGCCAGAACCTGCGGGCGCGCGGGCGCCG
>JAYSCE010000673.1:0-1762 GCA_041915035.1 Xanthobacter sp. | reverse complement strand
GCGGAAATCAGAAGGGGGATATCTTCGGTTGGAGCGTGAGCCAGCAGCGTTCCGGTCTTAACGTTCTCCCGGCACCCCGGCGAAGCCGAGGCCGGAGACGGGAGCGGCGCCCTGCGACCAGCCGGCGCTGGCCACCACCTGGCCCGAACCGCTGCTCTGGCCGAGATCATAGGGCCGCGGCGGGGGCACCGGCGCCTCGTCCGACGGCGGGGCGGAGGCGGCGACGCGCCGCAGGGGCGGACCTTCCGGCACGAAGGGCTTGGCCGAGGCCACGCGCACCGGCGAGCCCTCGATCAGGTCGGCCGGGGTGCCATCCGTGCGCAGGGTGGAGGCGAGCTTGATGTCGTCGTCATCGTCGAGCGGCGCGCGGCCGAGATACTGCACCCGCACCTTGGTCATGCCCTTCTGGGCAAAGCCGAGCAGTTCGGCCGTCTTGTACGACACGTCGATCAGCCGGTCGCCCACATAGGGTCCGCGATTATTGATGCGCACCACGATGGAGCGGTCGTTGGACAGGTTCGTGACGCGCACATAGGACGGCATGGGCAGCGTCTTGTGGGCGGCGGAGATGGAGCCCATGTCGAAGATCTCGCCATTGGCGGTCTTGCGGCCGTGGAAATCCTTGCCGTACCAGGAGGCCGTGCCCTCGGCCATGTAATTGGGGTTCTCGGCCGGCACATAGGTGCGTCCGCCGATGGTGTAGGGCTTGCCCACCTTGTAGCTGCCGCCGCCGCGCGGCACGGGATCACCCTCCGCGACCACGCGCGGGCTGGTGGAAACGCCCCAGATGGGATCGATCTTGCTGCCGAGGGATTCGACCGATCCGCACCCGGCGATGGCAATCAGGGAGGAGAGAACAGCCACGGTCCGCACGCTCCGGACGGATGGCGCTGCCCCGGCGCCGGTGACGGCGCGCACGAGGTGACCGATCCTGTTCCGCTGCGTCCTCGCCGATCCCGTCATCATCCGTGCCCGGTTCCCCGCTTTTGCTGCCGCCGGCAGAGACAGAACGCACACGCCGTGATCGGCATGGACCCCGGCAGATTCCGCCAACAGGGGGTCCAATGACGGCGAAAATGGGGCGCGGCTGCGGCCATGGTTAACAAACGGCAATATTGCCGCCCATCAGGATACCAGCAATGTGCCGTTTCAACGAACTGGCGGAAGAGGTGGGATTCGAACCCACGGTGGAGTTGCCCCCACGGCGGTTTTCAAGACCGCTGCCTTAAACCACTCGGCCACCCTTCCCGACCCCGCCTCGGGGGCGGGGCTGTATGAGGACCCCATCGAGAGCAGGTGCGCGGGCGCGTCGAGGGGGCTGGCGCGGAAGGTGGGGCGGGAGATCGGGAGCGCACCGATGGGCGTGCGTCGACAAGGCGTAATCTCGTGCGCCCCAGCCTCACGCTCCGGTTTTTTTCCTGGCCGTGGTCCGGCGCATTTTCCCGCGTCTTCCCGCCACATCCACCAACCGGCGGAACGTCGGGCATTCCATATGCGACGGTGCCCGGCAGTCTGCGACGTGGCGAAGCGTGTCGCGCAAGGCGGTCAATTCGTGGATCTGCCGGTCGATCTCGTCGGCCTTCTGGTGAAGCAGTTCGCGTGGCAAGTCCGGCATGCCGTTCCGGCCGAACATTGCGGCGATTTCTTCCAGCGAGAAGCCCGCCGACTTGCCCATGGAAATAAGCCTGAGCTGCAACAGCACCTCCGGCGGGAACTGCCGACGCAAGCCGTGCCGCGAGACTGAGGAGATCAGCCCGGCCTC
>JAYSCE010000672.1:0-1763 GCA_041915035.1 Xanthobacter sp. | reverse complement strand
GGCGACATGCTGTTCGACCCCTCGACCCGCATCGCGGCCCGCGTGCGCGCCGATGGCTCGATCGCCTGCAAGGATGCCTCCGGATCGATCCACAAGATCGGCGCCCATGTGCAGGGCGCGGAAGCCTGCAACGGCTGGACCTTCTGGCATGTGAAGAAGGGCGCGAACCTCGTTCCCATCGACATGCTGCGCCAGCAGCTGCGCTCCGAGATGGCATCGGCGGCGTAAGCCGTTTGGCCGCATCGCCGACGACACAGACTTGAACATGCACCGTGCCCGGGCTTGTCTCGAAGGATTGAGCTATAAACAGGACACCGGAAGCGCCTCGCCGCGCCTCCGGTGTTGACGGGAGGCCGATAATCCCGGCTGGTCTGAACGACCGAGGTCAAGCCAGGCCCCGTCTTCTTTGCATTCACCCCGAACAGTTGCTTGGGCTTTGAAGCCCGCATGACAAGCCAGGGAGCGCAAAGATGTTAGCACAAGTCCAGTTCGTTGGCATCGACGTCTCGAAAGACAGGCTCGATGTCCACCTCCATCCAGCAGGCCAGGCGTTCAGCGTCGAGAATGGTCCAGCCGGGCTCAGGAACCTCAGGGGCCGGTTGCGCAAGCTGCAGATTGCAGCCATCGGCCTTGAGGCCTCGGGCGGGTACGAGAAGCAGGCGGCCGATCATCTCGTGGCGGCCGGCTTGCGGGTCCACGTCCTTGACCCTTCCCAGGTGCGCGCACTCGCCCGCGCCATGAAGCAGAGGGCCAAGACCGACACCATCGACGCCGCCATGATCGCGCGCTACCTGGCGATTGCCGGAGACGGGCTCGCCCCTCACCAGCCAGACCCCGCACGCGAGCGCATCAAGGATCTCGAGCACTACCGACGCATGCTGCAGGAGGAGGACAAAGCCCTCAAATCGCAGCTCGACACGGTGCGGGAACCCACCGTCCGGCGCCTCATCGCCAAACGGCGGGCCCGCATCCTTGCCGAGATCAGGACGCTCGCCGCCGCCATCAAGGCCGAGATCGCCGCCGACCCCGCCCTTGCCAGGCTGGCGGCCACGCTCATGGGCGTCGCAGGTGTGGGCCCGGTGTTCACCGCCACCCTCATTGCCAATCTCCGGGAACTGGGCCAGATCAGCGCCAAGAAAATCACCTCGCTGGCCGGCGTGGCGCCCCATGCGAGACAATCCGGCAAATCCACGCTCAGTGGCAAATGCGGTGGCGGCAGAAAGGCCGTCCGAGACGTCGCCTTCATGGCAACCCTCAGCGCCATCAAGGCAAGGATGCCCCACCTCTACCCATTCTACAAACGCCTCCGCGAAGCCGGGAAACCCTTCAAGGTCGCACTCATCGCCACAGTCCGGAAGTTCCTTACAATCCTCAATGCCATCATCAGGGACAATACGAGCCTCCGACAAACAACCCCGTAATCGACAGTTGCTTGACCGGGGGGTCCATTCGGTGGCCGGCAAAAAGGATCGCCCGGTCAAGCCGGGCGAAGGTGAAGAGTGGGGATCGAATGGGCAATCTAGGGTCTCAGCTCTCGCGCAACCCCTTCGCCCTCGCATACGCGAGGCATTCCGCCCACGGACGACTGCTGGCGCTGGTGGTGGGCGAGTGCAGCGACGTCGCGGCGGCGGCGTTGCCGAGGTCGAGGCAGCGTTCGAGCGCCCAGCCTTCATGGATGCCGAGCAGCACGCCGGCGTAGAAGGCATCGCCCGCGCCGGTGGATCCGGCGATCTCGGACTGGTCGACCTTCACCGAGGGGCGCT
>JAYSCE010000671.1:848-1768 GCA_041915035.1 Xanthobacter sp. | reverse complement strand
TGCAGCAGCACATGGACCGAAGTGGCGTGGAACAGGTCCATGCCGCGAATGACCCGGGTGATGCCCTGCAGCGCGTCATCCACCACCACCGAGAGATGATAGGACGTCGGCACGTCCCGCCGCGCGAGCACCACGTCGCCCCATCGTGCCGGATCGGCCGTAACGGGCACCGCTCGCCCTTCCGGCAAGCCCTCGGCCTCCGGCCAGAAGAGCTGTCCGCTGCCGACGGCCTCCTGCGCCGCTGCCATGTCCAGCCGCAGCACATAAGGCTCGCCCGCCGCCCGTCGCTGCGCCCGCTCCGGGTCAGACAGTGCCGAGCGCTGGAAAGGATAGAGCGGAGCCCCGTCCGGATCGCGCGGGGCCGCGCGTCCGAGCTTCGCCTCGCTTTCGATCACGGCGCGCGCGATGTCGGACCGGCTCTCGAAGGCGGGATAGACGAGGCCCATGCTCTCCAGCCGCGCCAGCGCTTCCGCATAATCCGCGAAATGCTCGGACTGGCGCCGCGGCGGCGCGGCGGGCACGATGCCGAGCCAGGCGAGGTCGTCGAGGATGCCTCGTTCGAATTCGGGTCGACAGCGGGTGGTGTCGATGTCCTCCATGCGCAGAAGAAAGGTGCCGCCCGTGCGGGCCGCCGCCTCGGCATTCACCAGCGCCGAGAAGGCGTGCCCGAGATGCAGCCGGCCGTTAGGGCTCGGCGCGAAGCGACAGACGAAGGGAAGGGGAGGCTCAGGCATGGCGTTGGCTATTAGAGCGATATCCCGTTGCGACAGACAAGCCTTCGGATGGGCGCCATGAAGGAGCCGCTGCTGACGGACCAGGGGGTGTTCGACCGCGCTTTTGCGCAATTGCTGGAGCTTGATGATCGCCTCGTTCCGGTGGCGGCCGTGGCCGGGCGTCCGGCCCTGCGTCGTCGCGCGCCG
>JAYSCE010000671.1:0-838 GCA_041915035.1 Xanthobacter sp. | reverse complement strand
GGTGGCCTCGGCGCGGGCCATCTCCGCGCGGTTCGAGGTCGCGCTGGGCGGGACGCCGACGGTTGAGGCGATGTTGGCGGCGCCGGTGGAGACATTGCGCGGGGCCGGTCTGTCCGCGCCCAAGATCCGCACCCTCACCGGCATCGCTCGTGCGCTCGCGGAAGGCGAGGTGGACCTCGAGGCCGTAGCGCACATGGAGGCGGACGCGGCGGCCGAGGTGATGACGCGCCTGCCGGGCATCGGGCTCTGGACCGCCGACATCTACCTCTTGTTCTGTCTCGGCCGCGCCGACGCCTTCCCCCATGGCGATCTCGCGCTTCAGGTGGCCATGGGCGATGCCTTCGAGCTGGGCGGACGCTGCACGCCCCTCGGCCTGCGCGCCATTGCCGAGGACTGGCGGCCGTTGCGTGGCGTGGCGGCCCATCTTCTGTGGGCGTATTATGGTGCGCGGCGCGCCCGCCTCGGCGCCCCGGCCTGACGCGAGCGTGCCCATGTCCTTCCCCCTCGACGGCGTTTCCCTCGACGAGCCCATCCTCGATGGACCACGCCTGCGCCCGCGCAACGGCGGCGCGCCTGATAGTCTCGTCGTACTGCTGCACGGCTATGGGGCCGACGGGCGCGACCTCATCGACCTCGGCAATGCCTGGGCCGACCTTTTGCCAGGCACGGCCTTCATTTCCCCCCATGCGCCCGACCCCTGCGGGGAGGCGCCCGTGGGCCGTCAGTGGTTTCCGCTCAGCTTCCGTGATCCCCATGAACTGGCCCGCGGCGCCGAGGCCGCGGCGCCCGTGCTGGCGGAATTCCTGGAGGTGGAACTGGCGAAATACGACCTGCCGCC
>JAYSCE010000670.1:0-1768 GCA_041915035.1 Xanthobacter sp. | reverse complement strand
TGTCCTTGATGATGGAAGGCTGGATGCCCTCGGTCGGCTCGTCCAGCACCAGGAGGCGCGGACGGGTCACGAGGGCTCGGCCGATGGCGAGCTGTTGCTGCTGCCCGCCGGAAAGGTCGCCGCCGCGCCGCCGGAGCATGGATTTCAAAACCGGGAAGAGGTCGAACACCTCCTGCGGTACATACTTCTCCTTGCCGGACAGGCGGGCATAGCCTGTCTCCAGATTCTCCTTCACGGACAACAGCGGGAACACCTCCCGCCCCTGCGGCACGAAGCCGATGCCCATGGCCGCGCGGTCGGGCGTCGAGAGCTTGGAAATCTCCTTTCCGTCCAGCGTGATGGAGCCGCCGGCAATGGGCCGCTGGCCGACGATGGCGCGCAGCAGCGAGGTCTTGCCAACGCCGTTGCGGCCGAGAACGCACGTCACCTTGCCCGCCTCGGCCGAGACCGACACCTTCTTCAGGGTGTGGGCGGCACCGTAATAGAGGTCGAGGTTTTCCACCTTCAGCATGGCCTCACCTCCCCAGATAGACTTCGATGACGCGCTCGTCGGCGCTCACCTGATCGAGCGGGCCCTCGGCCAGCACCGAGCCCTCGTGCAGCACCGTGACCTTCACGTCGAGGTCGCGCACGAACTGCATGTCGTGCTCAACCACCACCACCGAGCGGGTCTTGGCGATTTCCTTGAGGAGCACGGCGGTATCCGCCGTCTCCTGATCGGTCATGCCGGCGGCAGGCTCGTCCACCAAGAGCAGGCGCGGCTCCTGCGCCAACAGCATCCCGATTTCCAGCCACTGCTTCTGGCCGTGGGAAAGATCGCCGGCGCGGCGATAGCGGCTGTCCTTCAGGCGCACGCGCTCCAGAAGCTCCTCCACCCGCTCGCGCTCGTGGCGGCTCGGGTTCCACTCGATGTTGGCGAAGGGGCGCCGGTCGGCCTTCACCGCGAGGAGGATGTTGTCCTCCACGGAGTGCATGTCGAACACCGTCGGCGTCTGGAACTTACGGCCGATGCCGAGCTGGGCGATGGAGGCCTCGTTCAGGGTCGTGAGGTCGTTGGTGCCGGCGAACAGGGCGACGCCCTGGTTGGGGCGGGTCTTGCCGGTGATGACGTCCATCATCGTCGTCTTGCCGGCGCCGTTGGGGCCGATGATGGCCCGCATCTCCGCCTCGCCGATGACGAGGGAGAGCGCGTTCAGCGCCCGGAAGCCGTCGAAGGAGACGGTGATGTTGTCGAGATAGAGCAGTGCCGAGGTTAGGGCCATTCGGTCCGGGGCGGGCTGATCGTCTTTCAGGAAGCCGAGTTCGGCCTCCAGCGAGAGCGCACCCTGCGACTTGACGGCATAGGGATCGGTGGAGGGAGAAAGCATGCTCATGGGGCTCACTCCGCCGGTGTCGCGCTGGGTGTGGGCTCAGAGGACGGCCGGCGGGCCTTCCACTTCTCGGAGATGTTCGCCGCAAGGCCGAGCACGCCCTTGGGCAGGAACAGCGTCACCAGCACGAACAGCGCGCCGAGGGCGAACAGCCAGGCCTCCGGCAGAACGCCGGTGAACCAGGTCTTGCCCGCATTGACGATCAGCGCACCGAGGGCCGCGCCGACCAGCGTGCCGCGGCCGCCCACGGCCACCCAGATCACCATCTCAATGGACTGCGCGGGAGCGAATTCCGACGGGTTGATGATGCCCACCTGCGGCACGTAGAGCGCCCCGGCGACACCGGCCAGCATGGCCGAGAGCACCCAGGCAACCAGCTTGTAGTTCTCCACCCGGTA
>JAYSCE010000669.1:0-1770 GCA_041915035.1 Xanthobacter sp. | reverse complement strand
GCTTGCGGATTTCCGGCAGGCAGGAGCCGCAATTGGTACCGGCCTTGAGCTTGGCGCCCACCGCCGCCGCGTCGGCGGCGCCGTCCCGGATGGCGGCGACGATGGCATCCTTCGGCACCCCGAAGCAGGCGCACACCAGAGGCCCGCAATCGGCCCCCGCCCCGGCGCGGCGGCCGGAGAGGACGAGGCGGCGGTCGGCGGCCGAGACCTCGGAGGCGAGCAGCCCCTTCAGCGCATCCCACGCCACGCGCTTCCCGGCGGCGCCGATGAACAGAGCGAAGTCCAGCCGCCCGTCCCCGTCGAAGGCGGCGGCACGGTAGAGGCCGGCGGGCGTGTCGCTCAGCTCGGCGACGTCGGCGGGGCCTTCCGCCTTCACCCATTGCGCCCAGTCCTCGGGGGCCATGCGGCCGGCGATGCGCCAGCCGAAGCCGCCCTCCAGCGCCGCGCGCGCCCACCACACGCCCTCCGGCAGCGCCATGTGGCGGCGCGCCAGCACAAACCCCTCGAACGGCGCGGCATAAGGCGCGATCGCGACCGGCGTCGCCTTGGCGTCCGGCTGGCCGGAGAGGGGATCGGTCACCGCATGCACCAGCGCGCCGACGCGGCCGTCGGAGGAATTGGCGTGGCTCCAGTGGATGGGCGCGAACAGCGTGCCTTGCCTCTGGCCGGCATCCACCACCACTTCCAGCACCGCGCGGCCGTGGGCGCTCGACACTTCCGCGAGCATCCCGGTCGCGAGCCCGAGCGGCGCAGCATCGTCCGGATGCACTGCCACGAACGGCGCCGGGATGTGCGCGCCGAGGCGGGGCGAAAGACCCGTGCGGGTCATGGTGTGCCACTGGTCGCGGATGCGGCCGGTGTTGAGCAGGAAGGGATAGGGCGCGGAGCCTTCCGCCACCGGCACCGGGCGCGGGGCGACGAATCTTGCGCGCCGGTCGGGCGTGAAATAGCCGCCGTCCGCGAACAGGCGGGCGGTGCCCTCCGCCCGGCCGGCGGGGACGGGCCATTGCGCCGGCGCGATGTCCTCATAGGCCGCTTCGGTGAGCCCCGCGAAGGCGGAGATGTCGAAATCCCGCGTGCCGCCATTCTCGAAGCCGGAGAGGGCGGCGTGCTCGCGGAAGATGTCCGCCGGCCCGCGCCACTGGAAGGCATCGCCGAACCCGAGGCGCTCGGCCACGCCCTTGAGCGCCCACCAGTCGGGCATGACCTCGCCGGGGCGGGGCAGGAAGGGGCGCTGGCGGGAGATGCGGCGCTCGGAATTGGTGACGGTGCCGTCCTTCTCGCCCCAGGCGGCGGCGGGCAGCATCACGTGCGGATTTGAGTGGGCGGTGTCGTTGGCCCCCACATTTTCGGAGAGGACGAACAGTTCCAGCCCTTCCAGCGCCGTGCGAACCGCGTCCGCCTCGGGCAGGCTCACGGCGGGGTTGGTGCCCATGACCCACAGGGCCTTGATCTCGCCCCGGCCAATGGCGGCGAACATGTCCACCGCCTTGAGCCCTTCGCGCTCCGCCATGTGCGGCGCGCCCCAGAAGCGGCGCACGCGGTCCACCTCGGCGGGGGAGAAGCCCATATGCGCGGCAAGCTGGTTGGCGAGCCCGCCGGCCTCGCGACCGCCCATGGCATTGGGCTGGCCGGTGAGGGAGAACGGCCCCATGCCCTCCCGCCCGATGCGGCCGGTGGCGAGATGGCAGTTGAGGATGGCGTTCACCTTGTCGGTGCCCACCGCCGACTGGTTCACCCCTTGCGAATAGCAGGTGACGGTGCGCTGCG
>JAYSCE010000668.1:0-1775 GCA_041915035.1 Xanthobacter sp. | reverse complement strand
CCCTGCTGCTGCATCCGAACCCGCGCAGCGCGCTGTTCCTCGGCCTCGGCACCGGCGCCACCCTCTCCGCCGCCGGCGACCATCCCGGCCTGAAGGTAGAGGGGGTGGAACTGGTGCCCGAGGTGGTGGAAAGCTTCCCCTATTTCGAGCGCACGCCGCCGCGCCTCGCCGGCAATCCGGACA
The DNA here is from genome assembly GCA_041915035.1 of Xanthobacter sp. GTDB lineage: Bacteria > Pseudomonadota > Alphaproteobacteria > Rhizobiales > Xanthobacteraceae > Xanthobacter. Next base: position 1,592 of record JAYSCE010000668.1, on the reverse strand, counting down.
TCCGCATCCATGTGGCCGACGCCCGCCGCTTCGTGCGCGCCGGCACCGCGCCCTATGACGTGATCGTCGCGGACCTCTACCACCCCTCCGTGGATGGCTCTGGCGCGCTCTATGCGCGCGAGCATTTCGCCGCCATCCGCGACCGCCTCGCGCCGGACGGCCTGTTCTGCCAGTGGCTTCCGCTGCACCAGCTCGACATCAATACGCTGAAGGTGATCGTGCGCACCTTCCTCAATGTGTTCCCGGACTCAACGGCCTGGCTCGCGCAGTTCAGCGTAGAGACGCCCCTCGTGGCGCTGGTGGGACGCCGCACGCCGGCCAGCTATCCCGCCGACTGGGTGGAGCGCCGGGTGCGCGACCGCGCGCTCGCGGAACGGCTCGCTGCCGTGGGCCTCGACGGCAGCCTGACCTTGTTCGGCCTCCACCTCGCCGGCCCGCAGGAGCTGGCCCGCTTCGCCGGTGATGCGCCCCTGAACACCGACGACCGTCCGGTGGTGACGGCCTCCGCCCCCAGCACCGCGTATGCGGCGAGCGAACGGCCGGCGGACCGGTTGGTGGCGCTCCTCGCCGCCCTTCATGCGGCGCCCCAGACCCTGCTGGCGGGCGTTGATTCCAGCACGCAGGCGCGCCTTGCCGCCTACTGGACAGCACGGGACGGCTATATCGGCATTGGCGCCCTGGCGCTGGCGGCGAAGGGGCCGCGCGACGTGATCGGCACGCTGGCGCCGCAGCTCATCGAGCTGGTGCGCATCAGCCCGGACTTCGAGGCAGCCTACGCGCCCGTGCTCGCCATGGCGCGGCAGCTTGCCGTCACTGATCCTTCGGGCGCCCGGCGGCTCCTAGAAGCATTGGATAGGGCGAACCCGACCCGCTCCGACGCGCGGCGGCTCTTGGCTCAACTGCCGCCGGCGTAGCGGGCGGGATCTCGCCGGGCTTCGCGACGGTGAAGGCGATGGAGCCGCCATCCGCATGGTGGTGGCGGCGCAGATAGCCGTTCCATTCCACCAGATACTTGCCGGGCGGCAGGGGCTTGGTCATGCGGAACCCGGTCTGCCGCACTTCCTCGGAGGGGCGGGCCCAGTCGGTCGGCCACTCGGACTTGTCGTCCAGGCTCACCACGCGCACGTCGTCGAGGCGGAACTCGTCGGTGAAGTCGATGGTGACTTCCGGTTGCGTCTCGGTAAGCACCTCGTTGGCATTGGGCACCGACTGGTCGAAGGCGCACTGCGCCTGTGCCCCGGTCGCCGCAACGCTTGCGAGGAAAAGCACGACGATTGCTGCATGAAGGCGCATGGGCCTCTCCCTGAAAAGGCGTGCTCTTGCGTTCACGAGAAGTGGATGGCGTAGCCGAAATTGTCGAGCCGGTCGGGAATGGCGTTGAAGGCAACAGAAATGCGCCGCCCGCCCTTGTTCACCGGCACCTCGTGGAGCAGGTAGCTCGGGAACATCACGAGGTCGCCCGCGCCCGTCTGCGGCATGGCGAACTTGCCACCGTTGAAGGCGTTGATGCGCGCGCCCGGATTGGTGTTGCCGAAGATGAAGCCGCTGCCGCCGATGGCCTTGTGGAAGACGATATTGGCAGAGGGGTGGGC
>JAYSCE010000667.1:0-1784 GCA_041915035.1 Xanthobacter sp. | reverse complement strand
CCTACCTCGCTGCCGAGGGTGCCGACGCTTTGGTGATCGTCACTGAATGGGACGCCTTCCGCGCGCTGGACCTGAAGCGGATCCACGGCATGATGGCGCAGCCGGTGGTGGTCGACCTGCGCAACATCTATCGTCCCGAGGAGATGGAAGGCCTCGGCTTCCGTTATTCCAGCGTCGGCCGCGGCAACCTCACCAACGCCTGATCGGCATCGCCGTCCGGGCACAAACCGCTATGGCTCCGGGCGGCGGCATTGCTGTAGACTGCTTTGATTCCAGCCAGGCACCGTCCATGACAAGCCAATCACCGCCCGAACTCGCCCAGGCTGCCGCTGGGAAGATCATCCCGGTCGTCTTGGCCGGAGGATCGGGAACACGCCTCTGGCCGCTTTCGCGCAACAGCCTGCCCAAGCAGTTCCTGCCCCTGGTCTCAAACCACACGCTCTTTCAGGACACGCTGCTGCGCTGTGCGCCGGACGACGTGTTCGGCCTGCCGGTGGTGGTGGCCAACGAGGAGTTCCGCTTCTTCGCGCAGCGTCAGGCCCGCGAGATCGGCATCGACGCCACCGTCATGCTCGAGCCTGCCCGGCGCGACAGCGCGCCCGCCCTTCTGGCTGCGGCCCGCCATGTGGCGGACACCTATGGTCCGGAGACCCTGGTGCTCGCGCTCGCTTCGGATCATGTGGTGCAGGACACGGCCGCCTTTCGCGAGGCCGTGCAGCTCGGGGCGAAGATCGCCCGCCCCGGACGCATCGTGACGTTCGGAATCGCGCCCACCGAGCCCCGCACCAGCTACGGCTACATCCGGTTGGGCGCGGAGCTCGACCCGCTCGGCGCCTACGAGGTCGACTCGTTCGTCGAGAAGCCGGACCGCGCGACGGCCGAGCACTATGTGCAGGCCGGCTACCTCTGGAACTCCGGCAACTTCCTGTTTCCCGCGGGCCTGCTTCTGTCGGAGGCCGAGCATTACGAGCCGGCCATCGCCACAGCGGTGACGGCTTCCGTCGCCAAGGCGAAGATGGATATAGTCGGCTTCCTCAGGCTCGATCCGACGGCGTTCAAATCGTCGCCGGCCAAGTCCATCGATTTCGCGGTCATGGAGCGCACGCGTCTCGCGGCTGTGGTGCGCGGCAGCTTCGGCTGGTCCGACGTCGGCGCGTGGGACGCACTCCACGAGATCGGCACCAAGGACGAGACCGGCAATGTGACGGTCGGCCTCGTGCAGTTGCTGGACAGCTCCGATTCCTACGTCCGCTCGGATGGACCGCTGGTGACGGCCATCGGCATCGAAGGTCTAGCGGTCATCGCCACCTACGACGCGGTGCTCGTCATGCCCGCGAACCGCAGCCAGGACGTTAAGCACCTCGTCAATCTGCTCAAGGAGCGGAACCCTCGTGTGGTGGACGAGCACCTCACCGTCCACCGGCCGTGGGGCACCCTCGAAAGCGTGTGCGAAGGCGAGCGCTTCCAGGTGAAGAAGATCGTGGTGGAGCCGGGCGGCGTGCTCTCGCTCCAGAAGCACTATCACCGGTCCGAACATTGGATCGTGGTCCACGGGACGGCCGAGGTCACCCTGGAGGACCGGACCTTCATCGTGCACGAGAACGAATCCACCTACCTGCCCATCGGCACCGTTCATCGCCTCAAGAACCCGGGCAAGATCCCGCTCGAGCTCATAGAGGTGCAGACCGGCTCCTATCTCGGCGAGGACGACATCACCCGCTTCGAGGACATCTACCAACGCGCCTAGGCCCGCTGGTCCCCAAGAAACGGGACAGGAAGGCTAG
>JAYSCE010000666.1:0-1805 GCA_041915035.1 Xanthobacter sp. | reverse complement strand
GGATGCCGCGGCGGGCGAGGGCGCCCGGATCGCTGCGCAAGAGCGGCATCATCTCGTTGCGGGCGATGCTCGGCGGGATGTTCCAGGCCGGATTGACGACGATGTACTGCATGTCGCGGGTCAGCAGCGGCGTCGGCGTCTCCGGCTTGCCCACCACCACGCGGGTTTCATGGATCACCCGGCCGTCCTGGTTGATGCGCACCATGAACTCGGGAATGTTGACCATGACGTATCGTTCGCCGAGGTCGCGCGGCAGCCAGCGCCAGCGCTCCATGTTGGCGATGACGTCGTTGCGCAGGCTGCCGCCACCGCTGGTGGCACCCACATTGAGCGCGGCGAGCGTCGCCGGGCCGATAATGCCGGTCGGCTTGATCTTCGCCGATTCCTGGAAGGCCTTCACCGCCTCCACCAGCGCCGGGTCATAGACGAGATCATCCCCCGGCCTGCCCGCGATGCCGAGGCGGGCGCGCAGGGTGGGCATGCGCGGGTCGCTGGCGCCGGGCTTCACCTGCGGACCGGGCGGGATGGCGGGGATGGTGGGCGCGCTCCCGTTCGCCCTGGCGAGCTGCGCCTTCAGCGCCTTGTAGCCCGCGTGGGGCGGGTTGAAGGCAGCGAGCGCGGCGTTGGCATCGGGCGCGTAGGCGATCTTGGTCAGGGCTGCGGTCGGGTCCGGGATGTCGCGCACAGGGGTGACCAGCGACGAGATGCGGCCGGGATCGAAGCGGCCGGACTGCGCATGGCGCGCATAGGTCATGGCGGCGACGGCAATCTTCAGCTCGGTGCGGGCGAGATCGGCTGCCGTGGCGCCCTTTTTCGGCAGGGGGACCTGATAGTCGGCAGGATCGAGCCCATCCTCACCCGCCGCGTCGAAGCGGGCGATCACAGCCTTGCCGCGCGCATCGAGGCCCGTGTCGGTGACGAACACCGGCATGGTCTGGCGGGCGCCGTAGAAGGCTGCGAGCGCCTCCTGCTCCTTCTTGGAGGTGGTGATGCTTTCGGGCGTGGCGAGGAGCGTGGCGATGGCCTCGCTCACCGGCGCGAGAGGATTGGCGGCGACCGCAGGCTGCGACGCGGGCGCCGGTGTCGCGGCCTGGGCGGGAGCAGGCTGGACAGAAGTTGCGGGAGCTGGATTGGACTGGGCCGAGGCGGGCGCTTGAACCGAGGCTGGTGCTTGACCGTCGCCAGCCGAATCGACGCCGCCGCGAAGCGGGCTCGCAACGGAGGCGGGAGCGGCGGCACGGGGCACATACGCCGGGGCAACGGGCGACACGGCTGCCGGGGGCAGGGGCGTGGTAAGGGGGACGGCGGCGTTGCCTGCGCCGTCGATGCCACCCGTGGCGCGAGAGCCTAAGGGCGCGGCGTCGCTCGTGCCAATATCACCCGTGCCCATGCCGGCATTGGCGGTGACGGGAATGTCGCCCGGTGCGGCTGCGGCCGGAGCGACGCCGAGGGAGAGGCCAACGAGACCAGCGCTCATTAGCCGGCACAACGTGCCCGCGACGCTCACCTCACGCTGCGCGATACCCATTGTGCTCTCCTCGCCTCCACCCGCTGTGTTGGTGCCGTGCCGGGAGGCTTCGATCAACTCACAAGCTTGGGCGAATGCCGGGTTTGTGGTGGCTTGTCACTCGGCAGCAACAAATTGTGCCGCTGACGGTTCCATCGGATGGTTTTCATCTACCTCTGCCTCGCCCAGCTCGGCGAGCTTGCGGTAGAGGGTCGAGCGGCCGATGCCAAGCCGGCGGGCCACCTCGGCCATCCGCCCACCATAGAGGTGGCAAGCGAAACGGATGGCTTCCGCCTCG
>JAYSCE010000665.1:349-1810 GCA_041915035.1 Xanthobacter sp. | reverse complement strand
GCGCCAGATAGTCCTGCGTAATGCGGGTGCTGACGTTTCGCCCGAACGCCCAGCCCTGCCGAGGATACCGCCATGCCGTTCCTGGTCCGCTTCCTTCTCCGCCACGCCGCCATCGGCATCAGCGTGGCTGCCGTGTTCGTGGCGATTCTCGTCGCGTTCGACGTGGCGCACCTCGCCAGCCTGTTCGCGCATTCGCCGGATGGGCTCTTGGCCCTCGGCGTGCTCACGGTGGCGCTGGGCATTACCTTCGGCAGCGTGCAGATGGGCTTTGCCGTCATGCTGATGGACGACGAGGACGGCCCGCCCTCCGGCCGCCGCTCCCGGCTGACACGCCTCGTGCCCAAGCTCGCGCGGGTGCCCGCGCGGCGCTGACGCTTCGTCTTTTCGTCTTGAACGCGGCCGGGCCTGACGCCCGGCCGTTTTCGTTTAAGGGCCTATTGGCCCTTGCGCCGCATGGCCTCGGCCAGCGCCGCACCGAAGGCGCCATTTCCGCCCCGGTCCCCGCCCTTGTCGGCCGGCTTGCCCTGTTGCGGGCGGCGGGCGTCGTTGCCCCTGAAGTCGTTGCCGCGCCCGTCTTGGCGCGGCTGCTCCGGCCGGCCACCAGCGGGGCGGGCGGCGCCGGCGTCGTCCTTGCGCATGGAGAGGGCGATGCGCTTGCGCTTCACGTCCACCTCCACCACCCGCACCTTCACCACGTCGCCCGCCTTCACCACCTCGTGCGGGTCCTTCACGAAGCGGTCGGCGAGCGCCGAGACGTGGACCAGCCCATCCTGATGGACGCCGATGTCCACGAAGGCGCCGAAGGCGGCGACATTGGTCACGGTGCCTTCCAGCACCATGCCGGGCTTGAGGTCGCTCATCTCGTGCACCCCCTCGGCGAAGGTGGCGGTCTTGAAGGCCGGACGGGGGTCGCGGCCGGGCTTTTCCAGCTCGGTGAGGATGTCGCGCACGGTGGGCAGGCCGAAGCGCTCGTCCACGAAGGCGCGCGGGTCCAGCGCCTTCAGCGCCGCCGTGTCGCCCATGATCTGGCGTACGTCGCGCCCGCAGGCGGCGACGATCTTCTTCGCCACCTCATAGGCCTCCGGATGCACGGCGGACGCGTCCAGCGGCTCGGCGCCGTCCGGAATGCGCAGGAAGCCGGCGGCCAGCTCGAAGGTGCGCGGGCCGAGGCGGGCGACCTTCAAGAGTTCCTTGCGGGTCTTGAACGCGCCCACCGAATTGCGGTGCGCCACGATGGCCTCGGCCAGCGAAGCGCCAAGGCCGGACACGCGGGCGAGCAGGGAGGCGGAGGCGGTGTTGAGGTCGACGCCCACGGCGTTCACCGCGTCCTCCACCACCGCGTCGAGGGCTTTCGCGAGGCGGGCCTGGTCCACGTCGTGCTGGTACTGGCCGACGCCGATGGCCTTGGGCTCGATCTTCACCAGCTCGGCCAGCGGGTCCTGCAGGCGGCGGGCGATGGAG
>JAYSCE010000665.1:0-339 GCA_041915035.1 Xanthobacter sp. | reverse complement strand
CGGCAGCGCGGCGATGAGGTCGGCGGCGAGCTTGTCGGTCTCGCGGCTGGCCGTGCCGTTGCCGATGGCGATCAACTCCACATTGTGGCGACGGATGAGGTGCGCCAGCTCCGCCATGGCGCCCTGCACGTCGTTGCGCGGCTGGAAGGGATAGACGGTGCTCGTGGCGATGAGCTTGCCCGTGCCGTCCACCACCGCCACCTTCACGCCGGTGCGGATGCCGGGATCAAGCCCCATGGTGGCGCGCGAGCCGGCCGGGGCGGCGAGCAGCAGGTCCTTGAGGTTGCGGGCGAAGACGCGGATGGCCTCCTCCTCCGCCCGCTCGCGCATCTCGCCCAT
>JAYSCE010000664.1:0-1831 GCA_041915035.1 Xanthobacter sp. | reverse complement strand
CCTTCGCGGCACTCACCTGGGCCTTCGTCACGTCCGACTTCTCGCTGCGCATCGTCGTGGAGAACTCCCACACGCTGAAGCCGATGCTCTACAAGGTCTCCGGCGTCTGGGGCAACCACGAGGGGTCGATGCTCCTCTGGGTGCTGATCCTGTCGGGCTTCGGCGCGACGGCGGCCTGGTTCGGCGGTGCGCTTCCGGAGCGGCTGAAAGCACGGGTGCTCTCGGTCCAGGCGATGATCGGCGTGGCCTTCCTCGCCTTCATCCTTTTCACCTCGAACCCGTTCGTCCGGCTTGCCGAGCCGCCCTTCGACGGGCAGGACCTCAATCCCCTGCTGCAGGACCCCGGCCTCGCCTTCCATCCGCCGTTCCTCTACCTCGGCTATGTCGGCCTCTCGATGGCGTTCTCCTTCGCCGTCGCCGCCCTGATCGAGGGCCGGGTCGATGCCGCCTGGGCGCGCTGGGTCCGGCCGTGGACGCTCGCCGCCTGGATGTTCCTCACCGTGGGCATCGCGCTCGGCTCCTGGTGGGCCTATTACGAGCTCGGCTGGGGCGGCTTCTGGTTCTGGGACCCGGTGGAGAACGCCTCCTTCATGCCCTGGCTCGTCGCCGCGGCGCTTCTGCATTCCGCCACCGTGGTGGAAAAGCGCGAGGCGCTGAAAAGCTGGACGATCCTGCTGGCGATTCTCGCCTTCGGCTTCTCGCTCATCGGCACCTTCATCGTGCGCTCCGGCATCATCACCTCCGTCCATGCCTTCGCCAACGACCCCGAGCGCGGAATCTTCATCCTTGCCATCCTCGCGGTCTTCATCGGCGGCGCGCTGACGCTCTATGCCGCGCGGGCGGGGTCGATGGAGGCGAAGGGAGTCTTCGGGGTCGTCAGCCGTGAATCCGCGCTGGTCCTCAACAACGTGCTGCTCTCCGTTGCGGCCTTTGTCGTCTTTGTCGGGACGCTCTGGCCGCTGATCGCCGAGATGGCCTTCGCCCGCAAGCTCTCGGTCGGCGCGCCCTTCTTCAACCAGGCCTTCACGCCCTTCATGGTGCTCCTCGCCGTGATCCTGCCGGTGGGTGCGCTCATGCCCTGGAAGCGCGCGAAGCTCGGGCGGACGCTCCGCGAGTTGCGCGGCGCATTCGCGCTCGCGCTCGCCTTCGGTGCGCTTGCCTTTGCGGTGCAGACGGGGCGCTCCGCGCTCGCGCCGGTGGGCGTCGCGCTTGGCGTCTGGCTCATTGCCGGGGCGGCGACTGAACTCTGGGTGAGGTCAGCGCGGACGCCGTCGCGCCTCATGCGGCTGCCGCGTGCCGACTGGGGCAAGGCCGCCGCTCATTCCGGGCTCGGCATCACCTTCATCGGCATCGCCTGCCTCATGGCCTGGGACGTGGAGGACATCCGCGTCGCGCAGGTCGGCGAAAGCTTCGAGGTCGGCGGCTACACGATCACGCTCGCGGGCGTGGATGAGGTGGAGGGGCCGAACTTCCTTTCCACCACCGCGACGATGCGCGTGGCGCGGGACGGGCGTGAGGTAGCGGTGCTGCATCCCGAAAAGCGCGTCTATCCGGTGGCGGCGATGCCGACGACCGAGGCGGCGATCGCCAACGGCCTCTGGCGCGACATCTATGTGGTGATCGGCGATCCGCAGGCCGACGGCGGCTGGGCGGTGCGGACCTACATCAAGCCCTTCGCCAACTGGATCTGGGCCGGCGCGATCCTGATGGCTTTCGGCGGTGCGCTCAGCCTCAGCGACCGGCGCTACCGCGTCGCGGCAGGCGCGCGCAAGGCGCCGGCGCTGGCGCAGCCGGCGGAGTGAACGGATGCGGCGGCTCGCCTTCCTCATCC
>JAYSCE010000663.1:0-1854 GCA_041915035.1 Xanthobacter sp. | reverse complement strand
AAGTCTTCCGCTCCCAAGACGCTCTACGACAAGATCTTCGACGACCACGTCGTCTCCCGGCAGGATGACGGCACCTGCCTGCTCTACATCGACCGCCACCTGGTCCACGAAGTGACCAGCCCGCAGGCCTTCGAGGGCCTGCGCATGACCGGCCGCAAGGTGCGCGCGCCGCAGAAGACCCTCGCCGTGGTGGACCACAATGTCCCCACCACCGACCGCACCCTGCCGAACCCGGACCCGGAGAGCGTCGCCCAGATCGCCGCGCTCGCCGAGAACACCAAGGAGTTCGGCGTCGAATATTATGACGGCTTCGACAAGCGGCAGGGCGTCGTCCACGTGGTCGGCCCCGAGCAGGGCTTCACGCTGCCCGGCACCACCATCGTCTGCGGCGACAGCCACACCTCGACCCACGGCGCGTTCGGCGCCCTCGCCCATGGCATCGGCACGTCCGAGGTGGAGCATGTGCTTGCCACCCAGACGCTGATCCAGAAGAAGGCGAAGAACATGCGCGTCACCGTCTCCGGGCCGCTGCCCGAGGGTGTCGGCGCCAAGGACGTGGTGCTCGCCATCATCGGCACCATCGGCACGGCGGGTGGCACCGGCTACGTCATCGAATATGCCGGCGAAGGCATCACCTCCCTCTCCATGGAAGGGCGGATGACCGTCTGCAACATGTCCATCGAGGGCGGCGCGCGAGCGGGCATGGTGGCGCCGGACGAGAAGGCGTTCGAGTATCTCAAGGGCCGGCCGAAGTCCCCCAAGGGCGCCGACTGGGATGCCGCGGTGAAGTTCTGGCAGACCCTGCGCTCCGACGAGGGCGCGCATTTCGACGCCGAGATCCATCTCGACGGCGCCAACCTGCCGCCCATCGTCTCCTGGGGCACCAGCCCCGAGGATGTGGTGTCCGTGGAAGGCTTCGTGCCCGATCCGGCGCTCATCGAGGACGAGGGCAAGCGCGCCGCCAAGATCCGCGCGTTGGGCTACATGGGCCTCACCGCCGGCACCAAGATCACCGACATCACCATCGACCGGGCCTTCATCGGCTCCTGCACCAACGGGCGCATCGAGGACCTGCGGCAGGCGGCGGCCATCGCCCGCGGGCACAAGGTGAACCCGAACGTCTCCGCCATGGTCGTTCCGGGCTCCGGCCTCGTGAAGGAGCAGGCCGAGGCTGAGGGTCTGGACAAGATCTTCATCAAGGCCGGCTTCGAATGGCGCGAGCCGGGCTGCTCGATGTGCCTTGCCATGAATCCGGACAAGCTGAAGCCGGAAGAGCGCTGCGCCTCGACCTCGAACCGCAACTTCGAGGGCCGCCAGGGCTTCAAGGGCCGCACGCATCTGGTCTCGCCGGCGATGGCGGCGGCTGCGGCGATCGCCGGGCACTTCGTCGATGTCAGGGACTGGCGGTAAGCCGGTTCCTGCAATTGTAGCGATCGCGGCAAGCCGCCGTTAAGCGGCGGCGCCGACAGTGTCCTCGCGACGATTCGCGAGGACACGCCTCATGGCCAACAAGCCGGAATATGTCGATCTGATCAGTGACGCGACGCGCCAGCACCGGCGGCGCGCAACGCCGCTGCGCATCGTCGCCAAGCTGGAGATCGAAGAGACCTCGAAGCTCAGCCGCTGGCCGCCGGCGATGTTCAGGCAGTGGAAGGTCGAGAATTTGATGCGGTGGAAGTCGGCGTCGTGGAAGCTGAAGGACTGGCTCTAACCAGCTTCTCCGTCATTCCCGGGCTCGTCCCGGGCATCCACGAACTCTCTGCGCAAGCTCCAAGAACGTGGATGGCCGGGACATAGGCAAGCGGAAGCGACGCCGTCATTCGGACGGCTATGCCCGGCCATGACGAGTGCGGA
>JAYSCE010000662.1:0-1856 GCA_041915035.1 Xanthobacter sp. | reverse complement strand
CCGGCCTCATGGCCGCCCTCGACGCTTTCCACGCCGAAAACCCGGACCTGCCGGGCCTCGGCCGGGAGCGGCTGCGCATGATGCTGGAGCCGCGCCTGCCGGCCACCGCCTTCCTCGCCGCCCTCGCCGCACTGCCCACCGGCACCATCCGGCAGGAGGGCGCCTGGGTGCGCCGGGCGGATTTCTCGGTGAAGCTCGCCGCCGCCGACGAGGCGCTGTGGGCGCGCATCAAGCCGCTCCTCACCGGCGAGGAGCGCTTCCGCCCGCCCCGCGTGCGCGACATCGCCGGCCTGCTGGCCGTGCCCGAGCCGGAGGTGCGCCGCCTCATGAAGCTGCTCGGCCGCATGGGCCGGGTGGACGAGGTGGCCCACGACCACTTCTTCCTGCGCCCGGTGGTGTCGGAGATGGTGGAGATCATCATCCGCCTCTCCGGCGAACGCATGAAGGACGAGTTCACCGCCGCCGCCTTCCGCGACGAGGTGCAGAACGGGCGCAAGGTGGCGATCCAGATCCTCGAATTCTTCGACCGCCACGGCCTCACCTTGCGCCGGGGCGATCTGAGGCGCATCAATCCGTTCCGGCTGGACCTGTTCGCCGGAGCGGCGGACGATGCGCCGGACATCACCGCGGCGGCGCCGTCGCGGGGAAGAGAAGCGTCCCTGGTGGGGCGTCCGGACTTCAAATCCGGGAGGGGCCGCGAGCCGGTCCTTGGTGGGTTCGACTCCCACTCTCTTCCGCCAAATTCCTCTCCTCCAAATCCTGCGGCGCCGAAGCCCCCCGCGCCCGATGCGCGCCCCCGCAGCTACGGGAAGGGACGATGATTCCCGAGACCACACTGCCCGCCCCCACCACCGAAGCCGCGCCCGATCCCGCCATCGAAGCGCGCGCCGCCGTGCTCGCCCGCCTCGACGCGGCGAAGGTTGCGGCCGACGTGGCCGAGACGGCCTATCGCGCCGAAGCCGCGCGCCGCACGGAGGAGCTGGCGCGCGAGCGGGCCCATGCCTGGCGTCGGGCCGATCTGATGCGGTCCCTTGCCGGCACGCTCGACGGCATCGGCGATGCGGAGATGGCGGCCGCCGCGGGGCAGGCGCTGCTGCGCGCCCGGCTCGGCTGGTCCGACGACAGCGAGGCCCGCGCCGAGGTGCTGGCGCGCTTCGCCCCGGTGGCCGTCGCCTTCTTCGAGATGGAGAGCGCGGCGGCGCCGGAAGCCGCCCTCGCCGCCTTCGAGGAGTGGTACGCCACGACACGGCAGAGCGCCTTCTGGTACCTGTTCGAGCATTATCTTCCCGACACGCCCCTCGTGGACTTCTGAAAGCCGATGGCCACCGATTTCGACGACTGGCTCGCCCGCACCTTCGCCGACCACGGCAGCTTCACCGCTTTGATGGTGCTGGTGCGCATCGCCGAGCCGGAGGTGAAGCCCCTCGCCTCCACCTTCCTCAACATCATCGGCGACGAGGTGGACTGGGCCGGCATGATCGCTTTGTTCGCCGGCTCCCGGCAGACCTGGGACGGCGCCGCCTTCTTCGCGCAGACGGAGGATGGCGGGCCGCTGGAGAACGGCGAGGCCCGCGGCCGCCTGCGTGCGCTCGAACAGCGCATCCGCGAGAACCGGCTGGTGCTGAACGAAGGCGATTTTTTCGACACCTTCGGCCGGCGGCTGAAGGTGGAGGAGATCGCGCCGAACTGAGGCGGCCCGCCCCTACTCGATGGGAAAATCGAAATAGGTGTCGGGGAAGGGCTCGTCCTTCAGGGTGAAGTGCCACCATTCCTTGTCGAACGGCTTGAAGCCGTTCTGCGACATCAGCTCGGCCAGCAGCCGGCTCTCCAGTCCGAACACGCTCTGCACCAGCGCC
>JAYSCE010000661.1:0-1860 GCA_041915035.1 Xanthobacter sp. | reverse complement strand
GGCGGAGGCGACCACCGTCATCAATTCCGAGGATTACGGCCGCACCATCTACGACCTCTCGGTGCGGCGCGACCTGATCCGCATCGGCGAGGAGATCGTCAACGAGGCGTACGACGCCCCGGTGGACGCCACCCCGCAGGACCAGATCGAGGAAGCGGAAAAGCGCCTCTACGAGATCGCCGAGACCGGCCGCTACGACGGCGGCTTCCAGCGCTTCGGCGAGGCGCTGCGCGAATCGGTGGACATGGCCTCCAAGGCCTTCCAGCGCGACGGCCACCTCTCCGGCATCGCCACCGCCCTCGACGACCTCGATCACCAGATGGGCGGCCTCCAGCCCTCGGACCTCGTGATCCTCGCCGGCCGACCGGCCATGGGCAAGACCTCGCTTGCCACCAACATCGCCTTCAACATCGCCGCCGCCTATCGCGGCGAGACCCGGCCGGACGGTTCAACCGAGACCGTCTCCGGCGGCGTGGTGGGCTTCTTCTCGCTGGAAATGTCGGCCGAGCAGCTCGCCACCCGTATCCTCGCCGAGCAGGCGGAGATCGCCTCCTACAAGATCCGCCGCGGCGACATCTCGGAGAGCGAGTTCTCCAAGCTCGCCGCCGCCGCCCAGACCATGCAGACCATCCCGCTCTACATCGACGACACCGGCGGCATCTCCATCGCCCAATTGGTGGCGCGGGCGCGGCGGCTGAAGCGCCAGCGCGGGCTGGACTTCATGGTCATCGACTATCTCCAGCTGCTCTCCGGCTCCTCCAAGGCGTCGTCGCAGAACCGCGTGCAGGAGATCACCGAGATAACGACGGGCCTGAAGGCCCTGGCGAAGGAACTGCAGGTGCCGGTCATGGCCCTGTCCCAGCTCTCGCGTCAGGTGGAAGCCCGCGACGACAAACGGCCGCAGCTTTCGGACCTGCGTGAATCCGGCTCCATCGAGCAGGACGCCGACGTCGTCATGTTCGTTTACCGGGAGGAGTATTATCTTAAAAGCAAGGAGCCGAAGCCCGGCACAGAGGAGTGGTTCAAGTGGGAGATCGAGATGAAGGCGGCCGAGAACACGGCCGAAATCATCATCGGAAAGCAGCGCCACGGCCCAACGGGGACGGTGAAGGTGCATTTCGAGCCGCAGTTCACCCGCTTCTCCAACCTGGCGCGGGAGGACCACCTGCCGGATCGCCATTGACCGGCGAACCGCAGGCACCGGAGGACTCCGCCACGACCGAGGCTGCCGCAGAACAGGCCGCGCGCGAGGAGCGCGAGGCGGGCGCTGTTCTCACCATCGATCTCTCCGCCATCGCCGACAACTGGCGCACCCTTGCCGCCCTTTCCGCTCCGGCCGAATGCGCGGCGGTGGTGAAGGCCAATGCCTATGGCCTCGGCATCGCCCGCGTCGCCCCGGCCCTGTGGAAGGCCGGCGCCCGCACCTTCTTCGTCGCCCATTTCAAGGAGGCGCTGGAGCTGCGCGCGCTGCTGCCCGAGGCGGTGATCCACGTGCTCAACGGCCTCTTGCCGGGCACCGCCGCCGACCATGTGGCGGCGAACCTGCGGCCGGTGCTCGGCTCGGTGCCCGAGATCACCGAATGGAGCGACTTCTGCCGCGAGCGGGGCGCGGACCTGCCCGCCGCCATCCATGTGGATACCGGCATGAACCGGCTCGGCCTCTCGGTGGACGAGGCGGTGCAACTCGCCGGCACGCGCAAGATGCTGGGCTTCACGCCGAGCCTCATCATGAGCCACCTCGCCTGCGCCGATACCCCCGGCCATGCGCTCACCGCCCGCCAGCGCGCGGTGTTCGCCGACGTGATCCGCCGCTTCCGGGGCGTGCCGGGCTCGCTGGCGAATTCCGCCGGCACCCTGCTG
>JAYSCE010000660.1:0-1877 GCA_041915035.1 Xanthobacter sp. | reverse complement strand
CGCCGGAAGGAAACGGGCGCCTCTCAGCTCGACAGAGCGGACGAGAGTTCGCGCACGTTGGAGTGCATCATGTCGATGTAGGTGCTCGCGGGGCCTTTGTCATCGGACAGGGCGTCGGAATAGAGCGTTCCGCCCACCTTGGCACCGCTTTCCTTGGCGATGCGCTGCACGAGTCGCGGGTCGGTGACGTTCTCGACGAACACCGCGGGGATCTTCTGCGCCTTGATCTGGCGGATGATGCGGCCGACGTCCTTGGCCGAGGCCTCGCTCTCGGTGGAGACGCCCTCGGGCGCGATCAGCACGAGGCCATAGGCCTCGCCGAAATAGCCGAAGGCGTCGTGGGAGGTGATGATGCGGCGCTGCTCGGCGGGGATCTTGGCCATGGCGGTCTTCACCTCGGCCTCCAGCGCATCGAGCTTGGCGGTGTAGGCGGCGGCATTGGCGGTGTAGGCGTCGCGGCCGTCCGGATCGGCGGCGATCAGGCCGTCGCGCACGTTGGCCACATAGACCTTGGCGTTGGCGATGGACTGCCAGGCGTGGGGATCGATGGGGCCGTGGTCGTGCCCGGCGTGGGCATCCTTGCCCTTCTTGCCGTGGCCGGCGTCCTTCTCGTCGTCATCCTGCGGCTCGGTGGCGCTACGGGTGCGCGGCGTGATGCCCTTGGTGGCGACGACGATGGTCGCCTTGGTGCCGGAGGCCTTGATGAGGCGGTCCATCCAGCCCTCGAAGCCGAGGCCGTTCACGAACACCACCTTGGCCGCCGCCACCGCCTTCGCGTCGGCCGGGGTGGGCTGGTAGACGTGGGCATCGCCGTTGGTGCCGACGATGGTGGTCACGGCCACGCGGTCGCCGCCCACCTCTTTCACGAAATCGCCGAGAATGGAGAAGGAGGCCACCACGGGCATCTTCTGGGCGGGCGCCTGGGCGAGCGCCGGGCCGGCCAGCGGCAGAGCCAGTCCGGCCGAGATGCCGGCGGCGAGGAGGAGACGTCGGGAGATCATGAAAGTCCTCTTCAGGCTTCAAGGTGACGGCGCGGGACGAAGCGGCCGGCAAGCCCGCCGATCGGCCCGAAGATGACGGCGAACGCATAGGCCAGCCCCGCGACCAGGATGATGGACGGGCCGGACGGCGTGCCGAGGTGGTAGGAAACGAGCAGCCCGGCGACGCCGGAGCCGAAGGCGATCAGCGTCGAGGTGGTGACGAGGGAGGTGAGATCCCGCACGAAGAAGCGGGCGGTGGCCGCCGGCAGCATCATCAGCCCCACCGCCAGCAGCGTGCCCAGCGCATGGAAGCCGCCCACGAGGTTCAGCACCACCAATGACAGGAAGGCGATGTGGCTGACGCCGCCGCTGCGGCTCACCGAGGCGAGGAACGTCGGGTCCACGCATTCCAGCACCAGCGGCCGCCACACCACGGCGAGGGTGAGGAGCGTGACGGTCGTGATGCCGGCGATCAGCATCAGCGTCGCGTCGTCGATGCCCAGCACGGTGCCGAACAGAACGTGCAGCAGGTCCACGTTGGAGCCGCGCAGCGAGACGATGAGCACGCCCAGCGCCAGCGAGATGAGATAGAAGGCCGCGAGCGAGGCGTCCTCCTTCATCCCCGTCGCCCGCGCCACCACGCCCGCGCCCACCGCCACCAGAAGCCCGGCCGCGAGGCCGCCCGCCGTCATGGCGTAGAGGTTGAGGCCGGCGAACAGGAAGCCGATGGCCGCCCCCGGCAGGATGGCGTGGGCCATGGCGTCTCCCGTCAGCGACATGCGCCGCAGCATCAGGAAGGCGCCCACCGGCCCCGCGCCGAGCGACAGCGCGAACACGCCGGCGAGGGCGCGGCGCATGAACTCGAACTCCACGAAGGGAGAAATGAGGGTGTCGTAG
>JAYSCE010000659.1:0-1885 GCA_041915035.1 Xanthobacter sp. | reverse complement strand
TGATGAACGCGGTTTCCCAGCTTCAGGTTCTTATCCGCCGCACCGAAAGTGCGGAACGCGGCTATCTCATCACCGGCCGAGAGGGATTCGCCCGTTTCTACGAGACATCGAAGGCCCAGAGCGGCCCGACGCTCGATGAGATCGCCACCCTCACCGCCGACAATCCCGAGCAGCAGCAGCGCGTGGCGGAGGCCCGCACCCTGATTGCCGAGCGGCTCGCCTCCTACGAGCGCTCCATGGCGCTCAGGGCTGCGGGCGACGTGGAAGGCGCCTTCGCCGACATTCGCGCCGACCGCACTGAAGGCGCCATGACCCGCCTGGGTACGCTGCTGGTGGAGATGAAGGCGGAGGAGAACCAGCTGCTGGAGGAGCGATCCGGCGCCTCCCGGGACAGCACGGTGTGGCTGACCGCCGTCACCATTGCCGGGCTCGGCGTGGTGCTGGCGCTCGGCGCCCTCGCCCTCACCCTCAACCGCCGCAACATCCATGCGCTGCAATCAGCCCAGCGGGAGCTGGAAGCCGCCAACCAGGGTCTGGAGAAGCGCGTCGCCGAGCGCACCGCCGACCTCAAGGAAGCCAACGACGAGATCCAGAGCTTCGCCTACATCGTCAGCCACGACCTGCGCTCGCCCCTCGTCAACATCATGGGCTTCACGAGCGAGATCGAGGCCATGCGCGGCGACCTCTTCGAGCGTCTCGCCCAATTGAGGGCGAAGGCCGACGAGCCGCCGGAGACCGACGCGCAGATCGCCGCCGATTTCGAGGAAGCGCTCGGCTTCATCAAGACGTCCATCACTCGCATGGACCGGCTCATTCACGCCATTCTCGCCTTGTCGCGGGAAGGGCGGAAGGAGTTCCTGCCGGTGGATGTGGATGTGGGCCAGCTCATCGCCTCGCTGCGGGACAGCATGACCCACCAGTTGCACGACGCCGGCGGGGAGATCATCATCAAGCGCCTTCCGACGATCCAGTCGGACCGGCTGGCGCTGGAGCAGATCTTCACCAATCTCCTCGACAACGCCTTTAAGTACAGGCGGGACGAGGTTCCGCTTCGCATTGAGGTCAGCGCGGTCGAGACGCCGGGCTTCGTCACCTTCATCGTCGAGGACAACGGCCGCGGCATCGATCCCAAGGATCGCGGCCGGGTGTTCGAGCTGTTCCGCCGCTCGGGCCGCCAGGACCGCCCCGGCGAAGGCATCGGCCTCGCCCATGTGCGCGCGCTGGTGCGGCGCATGGGCGGGCTCATCTCCCTCGATTCCAAGCTGGGCGAAGGCTCCACCTTCAAGGTGACGGTGCCGCGCCGGCTGCCCACGGAAACCGGAAAGAAGGACCATGGTTGAGCACGTCACCATCATCATGATCGAGGACGACGAGGGCCACGCGCGCCTCATCGAGAAGAACATCCGGCGTGCCGGCGTCAGCAACGAGATCCTCGCCTTCAGGGACGGCACCAGCGCCGTCAATTTCCTGTTCGGCGCCGATGGCAGCGGGCGGGACAGCAGTGGGCGCGCGCTCCTCGTGCTGCTCGACCTCAATTTGCCGGACATGACCGGCGTCGAGATTCTCGGCCGCATCAAGCAGAACGAGCATCTCAAGCGCTCGCCCGTGGTGGTGCTCACCACCACCGACGACAAGGTGGAAATCCAGCGCTGCTATGACCTCGGCGCCAACGTCTACGTCACGAAGCCGGTCAATTACGAGAATTTCGCCAACGCGATCCGGCAGCTTGGCCTGTTCTTTTCCGTCATCCAGGTGCCGGAGACTGATTGATGGACTGCGCCGTGTCCGACCCTCTGGCATCCCAACAGGACGCGGCAACCGCCCCGCCCCCGCCGCTGCGCGTGCTCTACGTGGACGACGATCCGGCCCTCGGCCGGCTGGTGCA
>JAYSCE010000658.1:0-1888 GCA_041915035.1 Xanthobacter sp. | reverse complement strand
TGCCCTTGGGCAGGGCGATGGCCATCAGTGCGCCGACAGGCGCGGCGCCCTTGGCGGCGAGGTCGGAGAGGTTCACGCGCATCGCCTTGCGGGCAATGGCGGCGGGCGGATCATCGGGGAAGAAATGCACCCCAGCCACCACCGCGTCCTTGGTCAGAACGAGATCGCAACCCGGCGGCGGGGAGAGCAACGCGGCATCGTCCAGAAGACCGAGCGCGCCCTGCGACCCGGCGATGGGGCGGAAGTAGCGGGCGATGAAGCGATCCTCGCCCGAGCCGCCGCCCTCCACCTCAGGCGCCCCTGAATTCGTCGGGCCGCAGCTCGTGGGCCAGCGCATCGAGCACGGCATTCACCATTCCGGTCTCGTCGCGGTCGAGGAAGGCCCCGGCCACATTCACATATTCGGTGATGACCACGCGGGCGGGCGGGTCCTTCGACATCAGCTCGAAGGCGCCAGCACGCAGGACAGCGCGCAGCACCGCCTCGACGCGCTTCAGCGGCCAGCCCTTGGTGAGGGTGCCGTCCACCAGCGGATCGATCTGCCGCTGGGCGTTCAGCACGCCCTCCACCACCGAGCGGAACAGGCGGCGATCGGCCTCTGGGAACTCGATGCCTTCCACTTCCTGGCCGAGCCAATGGCTCTCGAACTCGGCGAGCACATCGTTGAGGGGCGTCGCGGCGAGGTCCATCTGGTAGAGCGCCTGCACCGCGCCGAGGCGGGCCGCGCTCTTCTTCATGGGCTTCTGGGGCGCTTCCTTGGCCTGATCGCTCATGATCGTCACGCTTCCAGGCGACGCTTCAGCCGCAGCAGGCTGAGCGCGGCCTCGGCGGCACCACCGCCCTTGTTGCCCTCGGAGACGCGAGCGCGCTCCCAGGCCTGCGCCTCGGTGTCGACAGTGAGGATGCCGTTGCCCACCGGCAGGGCGTGAGCGAGGCCCAGCTCCATCAGGCCGCGCGCAGATTCGCCGGCCACGATCTCGAAATGGTAGGTCTCGCCGCGGATGACCACGCCGAGGCCCACCACCGCGTCCACCGGCTCGCCGCCCTCTTCGGACGCGGCGATGGCGATCTCGGCAGCAACGGGAATCTCCAGCGCGCCGGGAACCGTGATGACCTCCACCGCGACACCCGCGGCCTCCAGCACGGCACGCGCGCCGGCGAGGAGTTCATCGGCCAGCCCCTCGTAGTAGCGGCCTTCGACGATGACGACGCGCGCGCCTTCAAGCGCGGGGTCGGCTTCGACGGCGGTTTCCCTGCGCGTCGTGACCATGGGCATTCTCCGAAATCTGGACGGCGCACGGCGCCGGAATTGGGCGTGAGCCCTACCCGGCCCGCGGGAACTCCGCAAGCCGGGCGGCATAACGGGCCATCAGGTCCGCCTCAAAATTCACCGTGTCCCCCGCCTTTACCCCGCCCCAGGTGGTGACCGCCAGCGTGTGGGGAATGAGCAGGCAGGAGAAGGTGTTGCCGTTCACCTCATTGACCGTCAGCGAAGTGCCGTCGAGTGCCACGGAGCCCTTGGCCGCGACGAAGCGCGCCAGCCTGTCCGGCACCTCGAACACGAAGCGTGTGGTGGTGCCCAGATCCTCCCGCGACACCACCTTCGCCGTGCAGTCCACATGGCCGGACACCATGTGCCCGCCCAGTTCGTCGCCCATCTTGAGCGAACGCTCCAGATTGATGCGCCGGCCCTCGTCCCAGCCCGCGACCGTGGTGATGGCCAGCGTCTCGGGCGCGGCATCCACGGTGAAGAGCGTGGCACGGGGCCCGCCCGCCGCCACCGAGGTGACCGTCAGGCACACGCCCGCATGGGCGATGGACGCACCGATGTCGATGCCGCCGGCTTCGAAGTCGGTGGCGACGGTGAGGGTCTTCACCTCGCCCTTGC
>JAYSCE010000657.1:0-1896 GCA_041915035.1 Xanthobacter sp. | reverse complement strand
GCCGGCACCAGGCCTCGTTCGACCGCCGCCTCATCAGCCAGGCCCTGACCAACATCATCAAGAACGCGACGGAGGCCATCGAGGCCGTCCCGGACGCCGAGCGCGGCAAGGGCCGCATCCGCGTCCGTGTCTCCGCGGCGGGGGAGGATCTCCTGATCGACGTCATCGACAACGGCGCGGGCCTGCCGCGCGAGAAACGCAGCCGCCTGCTGGAGCCCTATGTGACGACCCGCGAGAAGGGGACGGGGCTCGGCCTCGCCCTCGTCGGCAAGATCATGGAAGAGCACGGCGGCGGCATCGAGCTGAATGATTCGCCCGAGGGTCGCGGCGCCTGGATCAGGCTCCGGATGCGGGCGGATGGTCTACCACCGGCCGGCGCGGGCGGGGCGCAACCGGTCCCTCAAGCAGGGAGGGCCTGATCCATGGCCATGGACATCCTCATTGTCGATGACGAAGCCGATATCGGCGAACTGGTCGCCGGCATCCTGGAGGACGAGGGCTATTCCGCCCGCACCGCCCGGGACGCCGATGGCGCGCTCGGCGCCATCGCCACGCGGCGGCCGAACCTCGTGTTCCTCGACATCTGGCTGCAGGGCAGCCGCCTCGACGGGCTGGAACTGCTCAACGAGATCAAGTCACAGCACCCGGACCTGCCGGTGGTGATGATCTCGGGCCACGGCAACATCGAGACCGCAGTCGCTGCCATCAAGCGCGGCGCCTACGACTTCATCGAGAAGCCGTTCAACGCCGACCGCCTGGTGATGGTCACGGAGCGGGCGCTGGAAACGCTGCGCCTCAAGCGCGAGCTGAAGGAGCTGAAGCAGATGACGCCCCATGGGCGCCTGCTCGTCGGCCGCTCCAGCGCGATCCAGCAGCTCAAGGGCACCATCGACCGAGTAGGCCCCACCAACAGCCGCATCCTCATCGTCGGCCCCTCGGGCTCTGGCAAGGAACTCACCGCGCGCCTCATCCACGGCGTCTCCGGCCGGGCTCAGGGGCCGTTCGTGGTGCTGAATTCCGCGGCCATCACACCGGAGCGGCTGGAGTTCGAGCTGTTCGGCGTCGCCGAAGGGGAGGGCAGGGAGCAAAAGCGCGGAGCGCTCGAAGAGGCGCATGGCGGCACGCTCTTCCTCGACGAGATCGCCGACATGCCGCGCGAGACGCAGAACCGCGTGCTGCGCGTGCTGGTGGAGCAGACCTTCACCCGCGTCGGCTCCAACGACAAGGTGAGCGTGGACGTGCGCATCATCTCCTCCACCGGGCGCAACCTGGAGGAGGAAATCGCCAAGGGCCGCTTCCGCGAGGATCTCTACCACCGCCTCTCGGTGGTGCCGATCCGCGTGCCTCCGCTGGCGGAGCGCCGCGAGGATATCCCCGATCTCGTGGACTTCTTCCTCGACAGCATCTCCCAGACCACCGGCTTGCCGCGCCGCCCCATCGGCGAGGACGCCATGGCGGTGCTGCAATCCCACGACTGGCCCGGCAACGTGCGCCAGCTGCGCAACAATGTGGAGCGCCTGCTCATTCTCGCCGGAGGCGACCCGGAGGCGACCATCACCGCCGCCATGCTGCCGCCGGACGTGGGCGCGCTGGTGCCCACCCTGCCCAACGGCAATGGCGGCGAGCATCTGATGGGCCTGCCGCTACGTGAGGCTCGCGAGGTGTTCGAGCGCGAATATCTCGCCGCGCAGATCAACCGCTTCGGCGGCAACATCTCGCGCACCGCCGAATTCGTCGGCATGGAGCGCTCGGCCCTTCATCGAAAGCTTAAGGCTCTTGGCGTAGGGTGAAGGTCCCCGGACGTGACCGGGGCGGGTTGACGGGGTGCCCGAAAAGGGGGCTGCATCGGTGCGTTCGGTCCGTTGACCGGCGACGGCCGGGCGCCCGGGGGGAGGG
>JAYSCE010000656.1:0-1904 GCA_041915035.1 Xanthobacter sp. | reverse complement strand
TCCGCGATGCCAACGGCAATCCCACCGGCCTTCTGGTCGCCAAGCCCAACGCCACAATCCTCTATGCGACGCTTGCCAAGGGGCCGAAGCTGCCGCCGGAATACCAGAAGAATTCCACCCGCCATTTCATGCGCGAGGTGAACCGCCTCGGCGTCACCTCGGTGATCGATGCGGGCGGTGGCTTCCAGAACTATCCGGAAGACTATTCGGTCATCGAGGATCTGCACCGGGAGGGAAACCTCACCGTGCGCATCGCCTACAATCTCTTCACCCAGAAGCCGAAGGCTGAGCTGGCCGATTTCGCTGGTTGGTCGAAGACCGTCACGCCGGGGCAGGGCGACGACCTCTATCGCCACAATGGCGCCGGCGAGATGCTGGTCTATTCCGCCGCCGACTTCGAGGACTTCCAGGTGGCGCGGCCGGACCTGCCGGGCGCCATGGAGGGCGACCTTGAGCCGGTGGTGCGGCTGCTGGCCGAAAACCGCTGGCCGTTCCGCCTGCACGCCACCTATGACGAGACCATCTCGCGCGCCCTCGACGTGTTCGAGAAGGTCGATTCCGACGTGCCGCTCAAGGGCCTCAACTGGTTCTTCGACCATGCGGAGACCATCACCGACCGCAACATCGACCGCATCGCGGCGCTGGGCGGCGGCATCGCCGTGCAGCACCGCATGGCCTATCAGGGCGAATATTTTGTCGATCGCTACGGCGCCAAGGCGGCCGAGCGCACGCCGCCCATCCGGCGGATGCTGGACGCCGGCATTCCGGTGGGTGCGGGCACGGATGCCACCCGCGTCGCCTCCTACAATCCGTGGGTCTCGCTCTCCTGGCTGGTGACGGGCCGCACGCTGGGCGGGCTCTCCCTCTACCCGCCGGCGAACCGGCTGGACCGGGAGGATGCGCTGCGGCTGTGGACCGAGGCGAACACCTGGTTCTCCAGCGAGCCTGGCAAGAAGGGGCAGATCAAGGACGGTCAGCTTGCCGATCTCGTGGTGCTCTCGGACGACTATTTCTCGGTGTCCGAAGATCGCATTCAGGACATCACCTCGGTCCTCACCCTGCTCGGCGGCAAGCCGGTGCATGGGGATGGCGCCTTCCGCGACCTCGCCCCGCCGCTGCCGCCGGCCATGCCGGACTGGTCGCCGGTGCGCACCTTCGGCGGATACCAGCCCCGCAAGGCGGACAGCGCGCAGAAATACGCCTTTGCCGCCGCCTGCGGCTGCGCCAAGGCCTGCGGCGTCCACGGTCATGCCCATGCGGGGGCATGGGGCGCGAGCTTGCCGGTGGGCGATCAGCAGGGCTTCTTCGGCGCGCTGGGCTGCGCCTGCTGGGCGTTCTGAGAGATGGGCGTTTCCGACCGCCTCGCACAGGCCGCGCGGCCGCTTCTGTCGCCACGGCCGGTGCGGGCGTTCGCGCTGCTCGCGCTCACCTCGGCGTATCTGCAGGGCGGCCTCACCAAGGCGCTGGATTTCCCCAGTGCCATCGCCGAGATGACCCATTTCGGTCTCGCACCGGCAGCCCCGCTCGCCGTGGCCGTGATCGCACTGGAGATCATTGCCCCGATCATGATCCTCTCCGGCGTCCTGCGCTGGGCCGGCGCGCTGGCGCTGGCGGCCTTCACAGTGGCGGCGAGCCTCCTCGCCAACCGCTTCTGGGGCATGGCGGGGGCGGAGCGCTTCGCCGCCGCCAACGCCTTCTTCGAGCATATGGGCCTTGCCGGGGCTTTCGTGCTTGTGGCGTGGTACGATCTGGCGGGGACGACGGAGGGACAACGAGCATGAGCGAAAACCCCCCAGCCCCACCGTCCGCGCCCCCTGCCGCCGCCGCCTCCGCCCCTGGTGCCTTCGCGCCGCTGAAGCGGCCGGTCTTCGCCGTGCTGTGGGTGGCGACCGTGCTCGGCAATA
>JAYSCE010000655.1:0-1906 GCA_041915035.1 Xanthobacter sp. | reverse complement strand
TGGCATCACGCCCGGGCGCCACCTGACGCTCTATTTCCACGACATCGTGCAGGCGATGGATGGCCATGTGCCGCCTGCGGCGGGCGATGCCGAGAAGCTCATCCAGTTCTTCCAGAGCTGGGACCGCAAGGACCCGATGCTGGTGCATTGCTGGGCCGGCATCAGCCGCTCCACCGCCGCGGCCTATACGGCGCTGTGCATGTTCCGCCCGGATGCGGATGAGGAGGAACTGGCACAGGAACTGCGCCGCGCCTCGCCATCCGCCACGCCCAACCGGCTGATCGTGTCGCTGGCCGACGAGGCGCTGGGACGGAACGGCCGCATGGTGAAGGCGATCGAAGGCATCGGCCGCGGGGCGGATGCCTATGAGGGCACGCCGTTCGTGCTGAAGGTGTGAGGGGGAGAGAGCACCACTGGCAATGACTCACCTTCGCCCGGCTTGTCTCGAAGAGTTGGGTTATAGAAGGGACACCGGAGGCGCCTTGACCTCACCTCCGGTGTTGACGGGAGGCCGATAATCCCGGCTGGTCATATCGACCGTGGTCAAGCCAGGCCCCGTCTTCTTTGCATTCACCCCGAACAGTTGCTTGGGCCCGAGAGCCCGCATGACAAGCCAGGGAGCGCAAAGATGTTAGCACAAGTCCAGTTCGTTGGCATCGACGTCTCGAAGGACCGGTTGGATGTCCACATCCACCCCGCCGGCGAGGCCTTCTGTGCCGAAAACAGCCCTGCGGGGTTGCGCAGCCTCGGCTGCCGCCTGCGGCCCTTCACGGTGGCCGCCATCGGGCTCGAGGCCTCGGGCGGCTACGAGAAGCAGGCGGCCGACCATCTCGTGGCGGCAGGCTTCCGCGTCCACGTGCTGGAGCCCTCGCAGGTGCGCGCGCTGGCCCGCGCCATGAAGAAGAGGGCCAAGACCGATGCCATCGACGCCGCCATGATCGCGCGCTACCTCGCCATCGCCGGGGACGGGCTCGCCCCTCACCAGCCAGACCCCGCTCGCGAGCGCATCAAGGAGCTCGAACACTACCGTCGCATGCTGCAGGAGGAGGACAAGGCCCTCAAATCCCAGCTCGACACGCTGCGGCACGCCACCGTCCGGCGCTTCATCACCAGGCGGCGGATCCGGATCCTCGAAGAGATCAAGGCGCTTGCTGCCGCGATCAAGGCCGAGATCGCCGCCGATCCCGCCCTCGCCAGGCTGGCCGACAGACTCATGGGCGTCGCCGGTGTCGGTCCGGTGTTCACCGCCACACTCATCGCCAACCTCAGGGAACTGGGCCAGATCAGCTCCAGGAAACTCGCCTCACTGGTCGGCGTGGCGCCCCATGCGAGGCAGTCCGGCAAGTCCACACGCAGCGGCAAATGTGGCGGCGGCAGAAAACCCGTCCGGGACGTCGCCTACATGGCATCCCTCAGCGCCATCAAGGCTCGAATGCCCCACCTCTACCCCTTTTACAAACGCCTCCGCGAAGCGGGAAAACCCTTCAAGGTCGCTCTCATCGCCACCGTGCGGAAGTTCCTCACCATCCTCAACGCCATCGTCAGGGATGATTCCACTCTCAGACAATCGACCGCGTAATCGACAGTTGCTTGACCGGGGCATCCTTTTCAAGGCCGCCAGAAAAGGATCGCCCGATCAAGTCGGGCGAAGGTGAATGTTGGGATAGTTGGCGCGGCTTGGTGCAGGTTGATGACTGCCGGTCTTGCACCCCTCGCACCCGCCTGCCACTCTCCGCCCATGACCCTCGACGGCTACAACCGTTTCTGCCGCAGCCTCGCCCACACGTCCCACGTGGTGCAATGGGACGATGCGCATGTGTGGAAGGTGGGCGGGCCGAAGGGCAAGGTCTTCGCCATCGCCTCGCGCTGGGAGGGGCCATCGCTCGACATCACCTTCAAGGCCTCG
>JAYSCE010000654.1:0-1909 GCA_041915035.1 Xanthobacter sp. | reverse complement strand
TCGCTGGCGGGCTCGCTGATGCCGTTCCTGCTGAAGCGCCTCGGCTTCGACCCGGCGTCCGCGTCCGCCCCCTTCATTGCGACGCTGGTCGATGTGACCGGCATCGTGATCTATTTTTCCGTGGCGTGGCTGTTCCTCCACGGCACCATCCTGTGAGGGCTCAGGCGCGCCGGACGAACCGCATCAGCGCGCCATAGCCGTCTTCCTCCGCTTCCGCCGGCGTTGCTCCATCGCTGGCGGCGGCGGCGAGGTCCGATGTCGTCACGTCGAACCCGCGCGACGCGAGGAAGCGCACCGCATCATCCGTAGAGGAAAATCCCTCCACCGCCTCGGCGAGGACGGCGCTGAGACCGGTGTTGCCCGACGCATCGGTCTTCAGTCGATCCATATCCGCGTTCGTCATCTCAATACCCCTCGATGGTCTAGCGTTCTTAAGCCGAACACGAGACCACCCGCGAAGTTCCGATGGCCGGCGCAAAGCTGGCGCGAACGACTTGCGTTCTTGATCCCTTTACCGTCATCTTGCGGCAGTTTCCGCAAAGTGACCCACGCCCCGCTATGGTTAAGCTTGCCTTCCTCCTTGTCGGAGCCCGTGCATTGCGCGACCGCTGGTGGGTGCTCACCCTGCTTTCGGCAGCGCTCTTCCTTGTCGGCATACTGATCCTGCTCGATGCCATGGACGGCACCATGTCGGTGGCGACGCAGGTGTTCGGCGGCGTCTTCGTGTTCGAAGGCGTATTGGGGCTCCTTACGGCCTTCGCCTTTTCAGGCACGCGCAGCCGCGTCCTGGCACTCGGGCGCGCAGCCGCGTTGATCTTCATCGGAACCTTCATTCTGGATTACCCGTCCCGGAACGGCATGGCGCTGTCGCTGCTGTTCGGCGCTGCCTTCCTCGTGGATGGGGCCGCTCGCATCGTCACCTCGGCGGTGGTGCGGTTTCGCCTGTGGCGCTCGACTGTGGCTGTCGGCGTGATCGAGCTGTTTCTGGCCCTGTTCATCGGCAGCCACTGGCCCCTCGCCCACGAGCTCAAGGTGCCGCTCGCGGTGGCCATGCTCACGCTGATGTCCGGCTGGATCATTCTGCGGGCGAGCCTCATGCTGCGGGCCCACCTTGCAGAGATGACCATCCTGAGCCTGCCCATTTATGGCGGCCGCGACTGGTACGACAACGCGCCGGTGATCGTCGACGACACCGGCCCCCTCCCCCCTTGGGAAGGTCCGATGACCGTGCGGGTTTGGACGCCCACCGGCTCCGCCGACGTGAAGGACCATCATCCGGTCATCGACCGCTACATAGCGGCAGTGGACCGCAACGGTGCGATTTCGACAGGCCATGCCTCGCTTGAGCTGAAGCCCGACCTCTACATCAGCCATTACCCGGCGGAGGAGATCGAGCATCCGCCGGCGGAGTTCGCCCGCATCCTGCGCGCCTCTTCGGAAAACGACGTGAAAGGCCGATTCCAACCATCCTACGCCTACGAATGCGCAAACTGGTGCGAGGCCGACCGAAAGGTGGAGTTCACCCGCTTCGATGCGCGGCGTCTCATGGCCTTCTGGGCCGGCTACCGGCAGGTGGACACCTACAACCTCACCGATCGCAATTGTTCGGTCGCTGTGGCCGCCGCGCTCGATTCTGCGCTGGAGGGCAGCCTTGCGAGCCGCATGCCCTGGCTGCGCGTGGCGACCCTCATGTTCAACCCGGACGTCTGGGCGGCGGCCTACATCCGCTCGCGGGCGGAGGCCATGAGCTGGACGCCAGGCCTCGTGCTCGACTACGCCAGCACCATGAAGCGCATCATCGAGCCGGCGCCGCCTCCCTTCGCGCATCGCCTGAGGGACTTCCTGCGCCGCCTTGCTGCCGGGCGCCCCACACCCACGCCACGAAATACCGGGCCGGCGGAGCCTGTGC
>JAYSCE010000653.1:0-1913 GCA_041915035.1 Xanthobacter sp. | reverse complement strand
GGTCCGCAGAAAGCTGCGCCAGATGGCGATGGCTGTAGGGCGAATCCGTGAGCCCGTGCAGGAACACCGCCGCCCCGGCCGGCTCACCTTTGGGCTGAAGCACATAGGTGCGGTTGAAGTCCTGCGCGAAGCGGGGCGGGTAGATGGGGCTCGCGGCGAAATAGCGGTTGAAGCGGACGCGGTCCTCCGGGTCCACCTTGTCGGTCACATTGGCCTTCACGCCGGCGAAGGCCTTGTCCTCTGCGGCCATGTAGGCGGCGAGGTCGGCGGTGGCCATGGCGGCGCGGCTCATCTCCGGCGGATGATAGGTGTGCCAGGCATCGAGCGGCGGGCCGCGCTGGGAATCCACCGCCCGCACCACGAAGATCGTGGCGACCACGGCGAAGACCAGCAGCGCGACGATCTTCGCCGTGCGCTTCGCGCCCCGCCACATGAGCCCGAATGCCCCCATCCGCTATGTCCCCCGTCTCCCGCAGGCCCCGCGACCCTACAGGCCGTAGGCGCCGGGGAACAGGCGTCCCTCAGACGCCCAGATAGCGGGCCACCAGCGCCGCATCGCCCGCGAAGTCCGCGGCCGGGCCGGAATGCACCACGCGCCCTTTCTCCATCACCGCCACCCGGTCGCACACCTGCGCCAGCGCCGGGACGTGCTTGTCGATGACGATGAGCGACAGGCCCTCGCCCTTCAGCACGGAGAGCACCGCCCAGATTTCCGCGCGGATGAGCGGGGCGAGCCCTTCGGTGGCTTCATCGAGGATGAGGAGGCGCGGATTGGTCATCAGCGCCCGGCCGATGGCCAGCATCTGCTGCTCGCCGCCGGAGAGGCGATTGCCATAGTTGCGCCGCCGCTCGGCGAGGCGCGGGAAGAGGGCGTAGACGCGTTCCAGCGTCCAAAGCGGCAGGCCGGAGCGGCCGGGGGCGGCGGTGGCGACGAGGTTTTCCTCCACCGTGAGCGTGGGGAAGATCTGCCGCCCCTCGGGCACGAGGCCGAGGCCGAGGCGGGCGATCCTGTGCGGCTTCAGCCCGCGCAAGGCTACGCCGTCGAAGGTCAGCGTGCCGCCAGTGGGCGGAAGAAGGCCCATGAGGGCGCGGATCGTGGTCGTCTTGCCCATGCCGTTGCGCCCCACCAGCGCCAGGGCGCCGCCCATGGGCACGGCGAGGTCCACGCCGAACAAAGCCGGCGTGCCGCCATAGCCGGCGGTGAGGCCGGTGATGGAGAGCAGCGGCGCGCTCATGCGCCGTCTCCGAGATAGGCGGCGCGCACGGCGGCGTCGGCGCGCACGGCGTCCGGCGTGCCGCAGGCGATGATGCGCCCGTTGACCAGCACGCTGATGCGGTCGGCGAGGCGGAACACCGCATCCATGTCGTGCTCCACCAGCAAGATGGCGCAGCGGCCCTTGAGGCGGGTGAGCAGCGCCACCATGGCGGCGGATTCCGCCGGGCCGGTACCGGCCATGGGCTCGTCGAGCAGCATCAGGCGCGGACGGGCGGCGAGGGCCATGGCCAGCTCCAGCGCCCTTTTCTCCCCATGGCTGAGGGCGGCCGCTGCCACCTCGGCGCGCGCGCCAAGCCCCACTTCATCGAGCAGGCCGGCAGCCTCTTCCCGCGCCGCGCGGTCGGAGGCGGCGGGCCGCAGCAGGCGGAAGGTGCGCCCGCGCGCCGCCATCACGGCCAGCGCCGCATGCTCCAGCGCGGTGAAGCGGGGGAAGATGGAGGTGATCTGGAACGCCCGCGCGAGGCCGAGGCGTGCCCTTTTATGGACGGGCAGGTGGGTGATGTCCGCCCCGTCGAAGCGGATGGTGCCGGCATCGGGCATCACCTCGCCAGCGATCTGGCCGACGAGGGTGGTCTTGCCGGCACCGTTGGGGCCGATGAGGGCATGGATCTCGCCGGGGAGCACCGCGAGGTCCACG
>JAYSCE010000652.1:0-1927 GCA_041915035.1 Xanthobacter sp. | reverse complement strand
GCCATCAAGGGCTCGGTGACGCGCAAGGCGGACATCGTCGCCGCCTTCGATGCCGCCGAGGCGCGGTTCGGGCCGGTGGACATCTGCCTCGCCAATGCCGGCGTCTCGCAGAATGCCCCCACCCTCTCGGTGAGCGAGGAGGAGTGGGAGCGCGTCATCTCCATCAACCTCACCGGCGTGTTCCTCACCGCGCAGGAAGCCGGCCGGCGGATGATCGCGCAGGGCGGCGGCTCGCTGCTGCTCATGGCCTCCATGTACGGCATCGTCGCCGCGCCGGAGCGCATCGGCTACTGCGCCTCCAAGGCCGGCGTCGCCATGATGGCCAAGGCGCTGTCGTGCGAATGGGCCGGCCAAGGCGTGCGGGTGAACGCCATCGCCCCCGGCTATGTGCGCACCCCCTTCCTCGACGACCTCGCCGAGCGCGGCCGCCTCGACCTCGACAGGCTCAGGGCCCGCACGCCCATGGGCCGCCTCATCGAGACCGAGGAGGTGGCGCGCATGGCCGTCTTCCTCGCCTCCGATCAGGCGAGCGCCGTGACCGGCCAGATCATGGCCGTGGACGGCGGCTGGACCGCCTACGGCTACCTGTGAACACCGCCTGCGGCAGGCGCCGCAGGCCTAGACATGAAACGTTTTAATTGACGGTCCCGACGCCACTCCGAGCGCAGGAGGACGCCGCGGCACGGAGACAAGAGATGCCCGAGACCATTGCCCTTCATCCCGCCGCGCCCTGGGTCGAATTGAAGACCAATGAGGCCGACTGGGCCGCAGCCGACCCGTCTTTGCTCAAGGAGCTCCTGGCGCAGATGGCGCTCATCCGCGCCTTCGAGGAGAAGGTGCTGGAGCTGGCCGGCGAGGGGCTGGTCCACGGCCCGGCCCATTCCTCCATCGGCCAGGAGGGCGGCGCGGCCGGCTCCATCGTCGGCCTGCGCCCCACCGATCAGGTCAACGGCTCCCATCGCGGCCATCACCAGTTCCTCGCCAAGGCGCTGGCCTATGTCGCCCCCGGCCTCGACCCGACAGCGCCGCTGAGCGACGACACCCACGCGCTGCTCCACCGCTCGCTGGCCGAAATCCTCGGCCTTGAGCCCGGCTTCGGCCACGGGCGCGGCGGCTCCATGCATCTGCGCTGGGGCGAGGCGGGGGCCATCGGCACCAATGCCATCGTCGGCGGCGGCGTGCCGCTGGCGGCGGGCGCCGCCTTCGCCCACAAGCGCGCGGGCACGGGGGATGTGGCCATCTCCTATTTCGGCGACGGCGCGGTGAACATCGGCGCGGTTCTGGAGACCATGAATCTCGCCGCCGCGTGGGACCTGCCGCTGCTCTTCTTCATCGAGAACAATGGATACGCGGTGGCCACCACCGTGGAGGAGGCGACCCGCGAGACGCGCCTCTCGGGCCGCGGCACCGGCTTCGGCATCCCCTCCTGGAAGGTGGACGGCATGGACCCGCTAGCGGTCCATCTGGCCACGCAGGAGGCGCTGAAGATCATGCGCGCGGGCCAGGGGCCGGCGGTGATCGAGGCGGATGTCTACCGCTATTTCCACCAGAACGGCGCCCTGCCCGGCTCCGCCTTCGGCTATCGCACCAAGGATGAGGAGGCGGCGTGGCGCGCCCGCGATCCCATCAAGCGCACCGGCGCGGCGCTGGTCGCGCGTGGCGACCTCACGCAGGATGATCTCGACGCCCTCACCGAGCGCGCCGAGGCGGCCATGGCGGATGCGGCCGCAAGGCTCGTGGAGACGGTGGGCAACAAGCGCCGGGTGATGCCGAGCATGTGGCCCAACGTGTCCTTCGTGGACGAGGGCATCCGCGGCGATCTCTCCGAGCTTTCGGGCAAGCGCGGCGAGGAGGAGGCGACCTATCGCGGCCGCCTTTCCGAGCGCAAGTTCGTGGACGCCATCGCCGACGTGCTCCATCGCCGCTT
>JAYSCE010000651.1:0-1933 GCA_041915035.1 Xanthobacter sp. | reverse complement strand
CGGGAAGCCATCTATCTGGGCGCGGCCAAAGACCACCGCCTCGGCGAGGGCGAGAGCGTGGAGATCGGCCAGTTGAGGGGCGAGCGGCTGCTGACCCTCGGGCGCGGCCACCAGTTGTTCGAGAGCGCGCGGGCCCTCGCCGCGGCGTCCGGCGCGCAGGTGCGGGAGGATTACGAGGGCACGAGCCTCGATGCCCTGCGCCAGATGGTCATCATGGGCATGGGCCTGTCCCTGTTCCCAGAGCTTTACGCGCGCTCGGAATTTCGCGTGCAGGACCACATCGCCCTGCTCAAGGTAGAGGGCTGGCCGGCGACGCGGGACATGGGCTTCTTCTGGCGCGCGGGCAACAACCGCGCCGCCCATTTCGACCAGCTGGCGCGCGAGAGCGAGGGCACCTGCCGGGAGCTGGGTCTCGAACCCGGCTGACGTGCGCCCCGGAATGGCATGCGGCCCGCCCGGGGGAAGCGGGCGGGCCGCCACCCCTCGCCCGGGCGGGGGCGGGGCGAGGCGGGCGCACGGCGGGCGAAAGTCCGTGCATCCGTTTGCGGGACAGGGGTCCGGATCAGCGGCGCAGGAGAGCGGTGACCTCGCGGCGCAGGCGGTCGGCATAGCTCGCCACCTGATCGGCGATGGTGCGCACCCCGACCGCGGCGCGGCGGATGTCGGAGGCAGCGCGGGACACGCCGTCGATGCTGTCCGAGACCGAGCGCGAGGTGGACGATTGCTGCGCCATGGCTGCCGACAGCTCCACGAACAGATCGCCCAGGTTCGAGATGCTCTGGGTGATGTCGGACACCGCCTCGGTGGCGACGCTGCCGTCCTGCTGCACCTGCTCCACCTGGTGGCGGATGTCCTGGGTCGCCTTGGCGGTCTGAAGCGCCAGCGCCTTCACCTCCTGCGCCACCACCGCGAAGCCCTTGCCGGCCTCGCCCACCCGCGCCGCCTCGATGGTGGCGTTGAGGGCGAGAAGGTTGGTCTGCGCCGCGATCTTCTCGATGAGGGTGGTGACGTTGCCGATGCGGCCGACGCTGGTGGCGAGACTCTCCACCAGCTCGTTGGTGCGGGCGGCGCGCCGGGTCGCTTCCTGCGACATGGTGCTGGCACGCTCGATCTGGTGCGAGATACCGCTGAACGAGGCCGACATTTCCTGCGCAGCCGACGATACGGTGGTGGCCATCTCCTCGGTGCGCTCGGTGAGCTGGAGCAGCTCGGAGGAGGCCGACTGGCCGGCCTCGGAGGTGTGGGTCATCTCGCCCACCACCTCGGTCACGCCTTCGGCGGTGGCAACGGCGGTCGTTATCACGTCCCAGGTGAGCATGGGGCCGTCATAGCTGCCGTCGGCCTTGAAGATGGCCGAGACGCGCAGGTCCAGCGTCTCCGGCCCGAGGCGGATGCGGGCGTTGTGCGGCAGGTTCGCGGGATCGGCGAGAAGGCGACGCTGGTGCTCGGGGTGCTTGTGGAACACGTCGATGGACGTGCCCAGCATCTGGTCCGCCTTGACGCGCAGATGGGATTCGATGCGCCGCAGGGTCTCGATGCTGGTGCGGTTCACATAGTCGATGACCAGCGTCTCGCGATCGCAGGTCATGATGTTCACCGGCATGTTCTCCATCATCTGCTGGAGCCGCTGGGTGCGGGCCTCCAGCGTGGCGTGCGCGGTGTCGATGCGCAGCGTGACCATCACGTGGGCGATCACGCCATGCCGGTCGCGCAGCGCGGAGAGCGTCAGGGCCAGCGTCTCGCCGGCCACCGCGAGGCGCGTCTCGTGGGGCAGGAATCCGGGCTCGGCAATCCGTCGGCCGAGATCGGCCAAGGCGGGATGAAGCTGCCCGAGGGGCAGCCCGGGAAGCGCCGCCGGCGACGTGGCGAGGCCCGCGGCGACGGTGTTCAGGATTTCGGCGGCGACCGCGTTGGCCTGGACCACGGCGAGGCT
>JAYSCE010000650.1:0-1937 GCA_041915035.1 Xanthobacter sp. | reverse complement strand
GCGAGATCGGCCTCGTGGGCGGTGCCTACAATGCCGAGCGCGAGGACACGCTACTCCTCAACGATCTCGACGCCTTCTGCATGAAGGGCGAATTCAGCCCGGCCTTCACCGCTCCCGGCATCGCCTCCGGTTCCATGGGCGCTTTCCTGGTGTTGGAATCGCCTGAGCATGCCAAGGCCCGCGGCGCAACGCCCATCGCCAAGCTGTCGGGCGTCTGGTCGGAGCGCGCCAAGCGCGCCGTCTCCGGGGCCGTGACCGCCAAGGTGAAGGCGCTTCTGGACAAGGCCGGCACCGCGCCGGGCACAGCGGTCATCTCCGGCGTCACCGGCGCCCGCGAGGCGACCGAGGCCGAGGCCGAGGCGCTGGCCGCGAGCGGCCTGCCCGTGCGCGCCGTCGCGAACCGGATCGGCCACGGCTTCGAGGCCCAGTTCATCGCTGCCCTCGCCCTCGCGGCGCTGGCGGTGTCCAAGGGCACCCTGTTCCCCCCCCTAGCCGGCGACCCGCTGGAGAAGGCGGCCGACGGCATCTCCCGCGCGATCGTGACCCAGGTGGGCCATTGGCGGGGCGAAGGCGCCGGACTGGTGGAGAAGGCCTGACGGGCCTCCTCCCGCTCCCGCTAACGGACACGAGGACGATTGTCCTTCGCGCCGGCTTCGGCGTATTTTCCGGCGCGAGTGCCGGGCCCCCCACAGCGCGGGTCCGGTGCGCCCTTCGAGCAGCGCCGGGGCGGGCGCGCTTCAACGACAGGAGCCGCGATCATGACGCAGGCGCATCTCGACAAGTTCGGCCGCCCCATCGTGGTGGTGACGGGTATCGGCGTCGTCACCTCCCTCGGCCAGGGCAAGGAAGACAACTGGCGCCGCCTCACCGCGGGTGAATCCGGCATCCACACCATCACGCG
Source organism: Xanthobacter sp. (assembly GCA_041915035.1). GTDB lineage: Bacteria > Pseudomonadota > Alphaproteobacteria > Rhizobiales > Xanthobacteraceae > Xanthobacter. Next base: position 1,036 of record JAYSCE010000650.1, on the reverse strand, counting down.
CTTCCCCATCGAGGGCATGCGCACCACCATCGCCGGCACGGTGGACTTCCTCTTCGACGGCCGCGTGGCCGCCCCCAACCTCTCCGAGAAGCTGGCGACCCTCGCCGCCGAGGAAGCCATCGCCGAATCCGGCATCGGCACGCCGGGCGAGTTCCCGGGCCCGCTGTTCGCCGCCGTGCCGCCGGTGGAGCTGGAATGGCCCGAGCGCCAGCAGATCGCCGATGCGGTGGGCCATTACCCCATCGTCTATCACGACCTCCTCGGCGCCGCCGCCTCCGGCAAGTTCCGGCCTTGGCACGAGCGCTTCCTGTTCGGCTCGGTGGCGGATCGCCTCGCCGACAAGTTCGGCACCCAGGGCCAGCCTATTTCCCTCTCCACAGCCTGCGCCTCCGGCGCAACAGCCATTCAGCTCGGCGTCGAAGCCATCCGCCGCGGCGAAACCGAGGTGGCGCTGTCGCTGGGCACGGACGGCTCGGTGCATCCCGAGGCGCTGATCCGCTTCTCGCTGCTCTCCGCCCTCACCACCGCCAACGACAAGCCGGAGGAGGCTGCCCGCCCCTTCGCCAAGAACCGTGACGGCTTCGTCATGGCCGAAGGCGCCGCCGCCCTCGTGCTGGAGAGCTACGCCCACGCCGTCGCGCGCGGCGCGAAGATCCTCGGCGTGCTGGAAGGCTGCGGCGAGATGGCGGATAACTTCCACCGCACCCGCTCCAGCCCGGACGGACGCCCCATCGTCGGCTGCATGAAGAATGCCCTCGCCGATGCCGGCGTGACCCCGGACGACGTGGACTACATCAACGCCCACGGCACCTCGACGCCCGAGAACGACCGCATGGAATATGTGGGCCTCAAGGGCGTGTTCAGCGAGGAGAAGCTGGCGGCGACGCCCATCTCCTCCAACAAGTCCATGATCGGCCACACTCTGACGGCGGCCGGCGCCATCGAGGCGGCGGTGTCGCTGCTGACCATCCTGAACGGCCGCATCCCGCCGACCATCAACTACGAGACGCCGAACCCGGCCATCGACTTCGCCGAC
>JAYSCE010000649.1:0-1941 GCA_041915035.1 Xanthobacter sp. | reverse complement strand
GAACGATTCCCAACCAGCGCCCGCTGCCCGTGGTGCCCAACAGCGTTCCGGTGATCTCCGCCCCGCCCGCAGCTCCCGCGCAGCGTCCGGCGGCCCCGGCTGCCATCCAGCGCGCGCCCGCGCCACCGCCGCCGGCGGCGGCGCAACAACAGCAACCGCCGCAGGCGGGCTTTCAGCCGGCCCCTCCCGGTGATGAGGGCGATGTGGTCGTGGTGCAGCCGCCGACGCAGAAGATCGCCAACGAGTATGCGGTCTATGCCGGCCTCGACAAGATCACCGGCCGCATCACCTCGTTCGATATCGCCATCGGCGAGACGGCCCAGTTCGGCGCCCTGCAGGTGACGCCGCGTGTCTGCTACACGCGCCCCGCCACCGAGACCCAGAACACCACCTCCTTCACCGAAGTGAACGAGGTGACCCTGCAGGGGCAGGCCAAGCGTATCTTCACCGGCTGGATGTTCGCGGCGAGCCCGGGCCTGCACGCGGTGGAGCACCCGATCTATGACGTGTGGCTGATTGGCTGCAAGGCGCCCTCTCCCGTCACGGCACGGGGCCAGCAGTAGAAATCGCCTTCCGCCTCAAGCGCGTGCTCCAGCAACTTGTGATAGTGCCGGCGTGACACCTCCAGCGCCCCGAAGGTCTTGAGGTGGCTGGTGACGAACTGGGTATCGAGCAGCCGGAAGCCGCCGGCGATCAGCCGCCCCACCAGATGCACGAGCGCCACCTTGGAGGCGTCCCGCTCCCGGTGGAACATGCTCTCGCCGAAGAAGGCGCCACCCAGCCGCACCCCGTAGAGCCCGCCCACCAATCGCCCGTCGCGCCAGGCTTCCACCGTGTGGCAGCGCCCGCGGGCGAACAGTTCGCCGTAGAGGCGGCGGATCGGGGCGTTGATCCAGGTCTTGTCGCGGCCCTCCTGAGGCTCGGCGCAGCCGTCGATCACCGCGTCGAAGTCGCTGTCGACCCGGACCTCGAACTTGTCCGCGCGCACCGTCCGGGCGAGGCGGGAGGAGACGTGGAAGGCATCGAGGGGGATGATGCCGCGCCGCTCGGGCTCGATCCAGTAGAGGCCGGGATCGTCGGCGCTCTCGGCCATCGGGAAGATGCCGCAGGCATAGGCCTTCAGCAGCACATCGGGCGTGATCTCGACGATCTGGTCGTTGGGCCGGCTCATGGAGGTTCATCCTACCAGCAAATGGAGCGGCCGTGTGGCGTCCCGCCCCAGTTCCGGGAGGATCCTGCGACCCTTTGACACGCAAAATGTGGGCGCCGTTGCCCCTCTCACCCCCGCTTGAGGAAGTCACCGATGCGCCGGACGGCCTCCGCCATGTCGGGGCCGGAGCCGGCGTAGGAAAAGCGCAGGAACTGGCGGCCGTGGAACGGGTCGAAATCCACCCCCGGCGTCGCCGCCACATGGGCTGCGTCCAGCAGGCTGCGGGCGAAGGCGGCCGAATCGTCGGTGAAGTCGGAGACGTCGGCATAGAGGTAGAAGGCGCCGTCGGCCGGCAGGAAGCGGCCGAGGCCTGCGGCGGGCAGCCCCTCGGTCAGGATGCGCCGGTTCTCCACGTAGGTTGCCTTCACCTGATCCATCTCGGCGCGGCCCTCGAAGGCGGCGTCGGCGGCGATCTGCGACAGGGTGGGCACCGAAATCGAGAAATTCTGCTGAAGCCGCTCCATGGTGCGCGAGACGCCGGGCGGCACGACCATCCAGCCCACCCGCCAGCCGGTCATGCAGAAGTATTTGGAGAAGGAGTTGATGACGGTAACGTCCTCGCCGATCTCCACCGCGCTCACGGCCGGGAAGGCATAGTCGAGTCCGTGGTAGATCTCGTCGGAGACGAAGGCGAGGCCGAGGTCGCGGGCGCAGGCGTGGAGCGCGGTCAGGGCGGCACGGTCCATCATGGTGCCGGTGGGATTGGCGGGGCTCGCCACCAGCACGCCCTT
>JAYSCE010000648.1:0-1948 GCA_041915035.1 Xanthobacter sp. | reverse complement strand
GAGGGATTCGGGATCGTCGATCCCCAGCCCCTCCACCGACACCACGAGATCGCCCGTCTTGAGCCCGGCCTTGGCGGCAGGGCTGCCGGCGGTGACGCCCTGCACCAGCACGCCCGTGGGACGCGGCAGGCCGAGGCTCTCGGCAATCTCCGGCGTCACCCGCTGGAGCCGGGCGCCGAGCCACGGCCGGCGCACGGACTTCGACCCGCTCTTCGCCTGCTCCACCACCACCCGGCCCATGTTGGCGGGAATGGCGAAGCCGATGCCGTGGGAGCCGCCGGAGCGCGAATAGATGGCGGAATTGATGCCCACCACGCGCCCCGCCATGTCCACCAGCGGCCCCCCCGAATTGCCGGGATTGATGGCCGCGTCGGTCTGGATGAAGAACTGGTAGTCTGAAACGCCCACCTGCGTGCGGGCCAGCGCAGAGACGATGCCCTGCGTCACCGTCTGGCCGACGCCGAAGGGATCGCCGATGGCCAGCACGAGGTCGCCCACGGCGAGGCCGTCCGAATCGCCCAGCTCCAGGAAGGGAAAGCGCTCCTTCGCCTCGCTCTTGATGCGCAGCACGGCCAGGTCGGTGCGCTGGTCGCGCAGCAGCACCTCGGCCTCGTATTCGCGGCGGTCGTTGAGGGCGATGCGGATTTCGTCCGCCCCTTCGATGACGTGGTAGTTGGTGAGCACCAGCCCCGAGGGATCGACGATCACACCCGAGCCGAGGGAGCGCTGCACCCGTTCCGGCGCGCGCAGGCCCGGACCGTCGCCGGGGCCACCCGGCCCGCCGGGGCCGGGCATGCCGAAGAAGCGGCGGAAGAAGGGATCGTCGAAGATCGGATTGACGCGCTGCTGCGCCGTCTTCAGCGCGTAAACGTTCACCACGGCCGGCGCCGTCTTCGCCACCACCGGGGCGAAGGTGAGCGTCACTTCCGCCTGGGAGGAAGGCACCTTCTGCTGCTGCGCCGCCGGCTGGGCGAAGGCCTGCGCGCCGAGGAGAAGAGCGAAGACGGCCGCTGCCGCCGCGCATGAAAAACGTCCGAACATTGCGCCACCCTTGAAGCCTGTTCCGCGCTCAATGCTGGGCGGGGCGACCCGTTCCCCCCGCGGCGGGAGGCCCGGCCGATTCGCGCGGTGCAGCCGATCCTCGCAACGAAAGACGTTCTCTCGAACGAAAAAAGGGCGGTCCGAGGACCGCCCCTTTTCATACCCTGAAATCAAGGGCAGCTCACGCTGCCCGCGATCTCACGCCGCTTCCGCAGCCGCGGCGGTGCGGGCGTGGTCGGCGGCGCCCTTGGCGTCCACGTCACGATCCACGAACTCGATCACCGCGACGGCGGTGTTGTCGCCATAACGGAAGCCGGCCTTAACGATGCGGGTGTAGCCGCCGGGACGGGCCGCATAGCGGGGCGCCAGCACGTCGAACAGCTTCTTGACCACGGCCTGGTCCTTCAGCTCGGCGATGGCCTGGCGGCGGGCGTGCAGGTCGCCGCGACGGGCGAGCGTCACGAGCTTCTCCACCACCGGGCGAAGATCCTTCGCCTTGGGCAGGGTGGTCACGATCTGCTCGTGAGTGATGAGGGCGCCCGCGAGATTGGAGAACATCGCCTTGCGGTGCTCCCAGGTGCGGTTGAACTTGCGATGAACCTTGCCGTGACGCATGACGGCGAACTCCTGAAGGTGGCGACGGACGAGCCGGTCGAAGGGTTGCGCGGCTCGGGCCGCTCAAAAGGGATCAGGGCAGCGTGCCGCCCCGGATTGCGGATCAGTAGTGCTCCTCGAAGCGCTTGGCCAGCTCTTCGATGTTCTCGGGCGGCCAGCCGGGCACTTCCATGCCGAGATGCAGGCCGAGGGAGGCGAGCACCTCCTTGATCTCGTTGAGCGACTTCCGGCCGAAATTCGGCGTGCGGAGCATCTCCGTCTCGCTCTTCTGGATCAGGTCGCCGATGTAGAC
>JAYSCE010000647.1:0-1964 GCA_041915035.1 Xanthobacter sp. | reverse complement strand
CAGACCTTCAACCTGCCGCTGGAGACGGCGCTGCTCTACGGCCTGCTGACCTCGGTGGCCGGCGTGGTGGCCTCGGTGGCCTGCGCGCTGCTGATCGACAAGGTGGGCCGCAAGCGCTGGTACACCTTCGCCTTCCTCGCGGCGCCGATCCCGCTGCTGGCGCTGGCATGGATGGGGGCGACCTCGCCGACCGAGGTTCTGGTCCTCGCCGGCCTCGCCTATGCGATCGTGCAGACCATCACCTTCTCGCTCTACCTCTATTCGGCGGAGCTTTACCCGACGCGCCTTCGGGCGATCGGCACCGGGCTCGGCAGCGCCTGGCTGCGGCTCGGCTCCTCGGCCGGCCCCATCGTGGTGGGCACCATCATGGGCGCGGCGGGCATCCAGTACGTTTTTGCGGCCTTCGCCGGCATCCTCGTCGTCGGCGCGCTCGTCACCATGTTCTTCGCCATCGAGACGAAGGGCCGGGTGCTGGAGGAACTCTCCCCGTAGCCTGCCCCGCGCGGGACGACGCGAAATCAAGCCGCTGGCGGGCGAAAGGGCCCACCAGCGTTTTTATGCGACGTGACAGCTCAGACGGCGTGTCCGACCAGGGTGCCGATGGCCGCGGTCGCGGCCATCGCGATGGCGCCCCAGAAGGTCACCCGGATGGTCGGCTTCCAGATGTCCGCGCCGCCCGCCCGCGCCCCCAGGGCGCCGAGCACCGCAAGGCACACCAGCGAGCCGCCCGAGACGATGGGCGCGATCAGGGCCGTGGGCGCCAGAAGCGAGATGATGAGCGGGATCGCCGCTCCCAGCGCGAACGTCACGGCCGACGTGGAGGCCGCCTGGATGGGGCGGGCGACCACGTGCTCGGCCAGCCCCAGCTCATCGCGCGCATGGGCGGTGAAGGCATCCTTGGCCGTCATCTGCTCGGCCACCTGACGCGCCAGCGCCGGCTCGACGCCACGCCGCACATAGATCTGGGTCAGCTCGTTCAGCTCGCTCTCGGGGTCTTCTGCAAGCTCGCGCCGCTCCTTTTGCAGGTCGGCATTCTCGGTATCGGCTTGCGAACTCACCGAGACGTATTCGCCCGCCGCCATGGACATGGCGCCTGCGACGAGGCTCGCGACGCCCGCGACGAGGATTTCCGACGAATTCGTCGAGGCCGCAGCAACGCCCACCATGAGGCTTGCGGTCGAGATAATGCCGTCATTGGCGCCGAGGACAGCGGCGCGCAGCCAGCCGATGCGCTCGATCAGATGATTTTCGCGGTGCAGAGGCTTCATGGCGAGACCTGCCGGGGGGAGCGAGGGGACCGGTGCGCAGCAGCTGCGGCGACGATTAAAGAGCTGCAGATTGGAGTCGGTCTAATCTGTTACGGGGCGAGCGCCAAGAGGCGATTGGTCGCGACGCCTCCAAGCGCGGGCCGACCAAAAACATAGCCGACTCAATGTTTTCGGTCAGCCTCCAGCGCTGGCCATGGCGCTTGACCGAACCTACCGCGCCGCCTCGTCCGGCTGCACCGGAGGCACCCAGGCGGCGATGCGGGCACGCCCTTCGGGGGACATCTGGACAGCCGCATCGATGATGACGTCGTGGACCATGGACCAGACCTCGCGGCGGGCATCCCGCAGGCCGGAGAGCGCCGCACGCGCCGCGTCCGGATCGAAAGGCATGGCGACGAAGGCGGCGCGGGCGCGTTCCTGCGCCGCGCGCGAGGCCGCTTCGGCATCAACCAGCCTGCCGTTTACAGCGCCGAAGCGGGTGAGCAGCAGGCGGGCGTCGGTCATGGGCAGGGTCGCCGCGAGCCGGTCGATGCGTACGCGCGGGCTGCGGTCCTCCACACTGGCCGGCGGCACGAAGACGGCCGGCTTGTGCGGCGCACGCATCGCCACCGCCAGAGCAACGCCCACGAAGAAGAGGTTGAGCGCGAGGGAAGCGATCAGCAGGCGCCGCGGCGCGGAGGCGAGGCCCGAGAAGCC
>JAYSCE010000646.1:940-1969 GCA_041915035.1 Xanthobacter sp. | reverse complement strand
TGCCGGGCACGCCGGGCACGTTGTCGGTGGAATCACCGGCCAGCGCCTGCACGTCCGTGACCTTCTCCGGCGGCACGCCGAAATATTCCTGCACCTCGCCGAGGCCGATGCGCCGCTCCGGCCGCGCCCCGCGCCCGCCGCTCTCGCCCGAGGCGGGGTCGTACATGGCGACCTTGGGGCCGATGAGCTGCATCAAATCCTTGTCGGCGGAGACGATGAGCACGTCCGCCCCGGCCTTCACCGCCTGCTCGGCATAGGTGGCGATGATGTCGTCCGCCTCGTAGCGCGCCTGCTCCACCGGGATGAGGCCGAAGGCGCGCACCGCCTCGCGCATGAGCGGGAACTGGGGAATCAGCTCGTCCGGCGGCTCGGAGCGATTGGCCTTGTAGTCGGGATAAAGCTCCTTGCGGAAACTGTCCTCCGACTTGTCGAAGACGATGGCGAGGTGGGTCGGGCGGATGCCCACGGCTCCATCGCGCACGAACTGGAACAGCTTGGTGCAGAACAGCCGCACCGCGCCCGTGGGCAGCCGATCCGAGCGGAAATTGTACTTCCGGTCCTGATTGATGGACTGGAAATAGGCGCGGAACACGAAGGAGGAGCCATCCACCAGGAACACATGGTCGCCGGGCTTGAGGGGGCGGGGAGAGGGGGACATGGGGCGTCCTTCAAAGGTCCGGCGGCAGCGGCGATCAGGGGTCGGGATCGGGGGTCGCAAGATCGGGGGTCGATCGAGGCGCGCACGATGCCCGAGGGGGCGGCGAGGGACAAGAGCCGCGGCACCCGCCGAAGATGCGCGCCGCCGACGCAGGAAAGCCCGCCGGCCACAGGCCAAGCCGTGCCGCAGCGCACACTTCGCAGGCATCTGCATCCCCCGATGAACAACGGAAGTGCAGGCCCCAAGCGCGCCCAAATTTTCATCAGTCTTATTTTATTCGCGGAATCAAAGCTCTAAGCATCCGGGCCCGGTTGGCCCATCACTTGCTTTTATCAACGCGGCGCAGTCGATGATGACCGCGCCCCATATTC
>JAYSCE010000646.1:0-930 GCA_041915035.1 Xanthobacter sp. | reverse complement strand
GTCCCAACGATGGGACCCGCAGCAGAGCCGCTGACAGCCATGACCGGAAGGTCGTGAGCATGTCCGCGGCTTTTTTCGTTTCGGGTCTCGTCGTCCGCCTTTGCCGTTCCAGGGGAAAAGAACATGAGCGACGCTTCCAAGACCGAGTCCGCCGCCGCATCGAACGCCAAGACTGAGAGCGCCACGCCCGCCGCGTCCGCCCCCGGCGTCTCGCGCCGCTCGCTGCTGAAGGGCACGGCCGCGGCCCTCGGCACCGCCGCGCTGTTCGAGAGCATCCGCATGGCGTTCCCCGGCGGCGTGCCGGCGGCCTATGCCTCCGAGGCGCCGGAGACCAACAAGGCGACGCTCGGCTTCATCGCACTCACCGATGCTGCGCCCCTGTTCGTCGCCAAGGAAAAGGGCCTGTTCGACAAATACGGCATGACCGACGTGACGGTGGCCAAGCAGGCCTCCTGGGGCACCACGCGCGACAATCTCGTGCTCGGCTCCGAGGGCAACGGCATCGACGGCGCCCACATTCTGACGCCCATGCCCTACCTGATCTCCGCCGGCAAGGTGACGCAGAACAACGTCCCCACCCCCATGTACATCCTCTCCCGGCTGAACCTGAACAGCCAGTGCATCTCGGTGGGCCAGGAGTATATCGACCTCAAGATCGGCCTCGACACCAAGCCCTTCAAGGAAGCTCTGGACAAGAAGAAGGCTTCCGGCAAGGCGGTGAAGGCCGCCATGACCTTCCCGGGCGGCACCCATGATCTGTGGATCCGCTACTGGCTCGCCGCCGGCGGCATCGATCCCGACAAGGACATCGAGACCATTGTCGTCCCGCCGGCCCAGATGGTGGCCAACATGAAGGTGGGCACCATGGACTGCTTCTGCGTCTGCGAGCCGTGGAACGAGCAGCTCATCCACCAGAAGATCGGCTACACC
>JAYSCE010000645.1:0-1972 GCA_041915035.1 Xanthobacter sp. | reverse complement strand
GAGACGCTGGCGGCGAGCGTCGCCGACCAGCTCAACCGCGCCATGCCCTATGTGCCGTTTGAATATGCGGCGCTGGACGGCGCGGTGCATGACGAGGTGATCGCCGCCGGCTCCTACCTCGCCCTGTACCAGAGCGGCATGCACAGCCCCGACCGCTTCGCCCGCGGCGCCACCACCTCGACGCTGCAACGGCAGGGCAAGGGCGAGACATTGGACCTCGGCCTCATCAAGGTCTCGCCATGGGCCAACATGCCCCTGATGCGCTACGCCATCAACGAGTTCGACCTGCGCTCCCTCCAGAGCGCGGATGGCCTCGCGTACCGCCTCGGCTTCGACCTCACCGCCTTGACACCGGCCGAAGGACGGGGCTTGCTGGAGCAGGTGCTGGACCGGATGGGGCTTGGCGGCGACGGCTGCACCGCGATCGTCGATACGGACGAGGAGCAGCCCGCGTGAGCCCCAGCGAGATGATCAGGCCGTGCCCCACGCGGGCGCGGCGCGTGTGCCTTTCCCCCAAAGCCGCCCTTCCCGAGGATCGGGACGCGCGCCCTCACCGCGGGCGTCGGCCATGAAGCCGGAGCGCGTCCAGCCCGTTCACCTCAAGCCCGACCATTCGGCCGGGTGGCGGCGCTTCGCCGTGGTGATGCTCCTTCTCCTCGCGGCGGGCGGTGCCGGCTTCTGGTGGTATGTGCTGCCGGTGCCGGTGGCCTACCACGAGGTGCGGCTTCGGATGATGAGCCTCGAGATCAACGGCCCGGGCCTGCTCGACGCCATCAACCGCGTGGTGGTGACGAGCCGCATCCAGGGCTTTCTCAAAGTCATCGAGGCCGACCGCAATGACAGCGTGAAGCGCGGTCAGGTGCTGGCGCGCCTCGAATCCGTCGATCTCCAGAACCAGCTCGCCGCCGCGCAGGCGGAGGCGAGCGCCGCCGGGCGCATGGTGACGGAAGCCCAGGCCGACCGCGCCCGCGCGCAGGCCGTCCTCGACAAGACGAAGATCGAATACGAGCGCCGCTCCACCCTGGTGCGCCTCAATGCCGCCTCGCAGGCGGAGCTGACCACCACGGAGGCCGCCTTCAAGCAGGCGGAGGCAGACATGGCCCGCGCGGAGGCCGGCATCGAGCGGGCGCGGGCGCAGCTTCTCTCGCAGGAGGCCAATGTGAAGGTGCTGGAAGCGCGCCTCGGCGAGGCCACCATCAGCGCGCCCCTCGACGGCGTGGTCATCTCCCGCGAGCGCAATCCCGGCGACCTGCTGCTGCCGGGGGCGAACCTGATGCAGGTGGTGGAGCTTTCCTCCATCATCATCTCCGCGCGCTTCGACGAATCCGCCCGGGCCACCATCAAGGCCGGCCAGCCGGCGCGCATCACCTTCGCCGCCGATCCGGGGCGGGTGTGGAACGGCAAGGTGCTGCGCCTGTCCCGGCAGGTGGACCAGGAGACGCGCGAGTTCACCGCCGATATCACCCTTGATTCCCTGCCCGAGAGCTGGGCCATGGGCCAGCGCGCCAACGTGGCGGTGGAGGCGCAGTCTCCCGAGCAGGTGATCGGCATTCCCGAGTCCCTTGTCATCAGGCGCGACGGACGGGCCGGCGTCTGGCTGGCCCAGCGCGGCCGCGCCACATGGACGCCGGTGACGCTCGGCTACATCAGCGGCTCCAACGTGGTGGTGACGCGCGGGCTGAAGGAGGGTGACGTGGTGCTGGCTCCGGCCGGGCGCTACGCCTTCCAGCCGGTGAGCCTCGGCACCAAGCTGCCCTGAGGGTTCGAGATGAACATCGCGCTCAGGGACATGCGCTTTTCCGCTTTGCGCTTCGCGCTGACGGCAGTGGGCATCGGCATGCTGCTCGGCGCCACCATGGGGATGATCGGCCTCTATCGCGGCATCGTCCACGAGGCGCTGCTCATCATCAACGACATCGGCGCCGACCTCTGGGTGGTGGAGGGCGGGCGCTCCGGCCCCTTCGCCGAGACG
>JAYSCE010000644.1:0-1972 GCA_041915035.1 Xanthobacter sp. | reverse complement strand
CGAGCCGGTAGTCGGTGAGCTTCCTCGCATGCAGCCGCCCCTCCTTGGGCCGCGACAGCGCGATGGCGATGTCCGCCTCGCGCTTCGACAATGAGAACAGGCGCGGCATGGCGAGGAGCTGGATGTCCAGCCCCGGATGCAGATCGGCCAGCGCGCCAATGCGCGGGGCGAGGAAGAAGGTGCCGAAGCCATCCGGCGCGCCGATCCGCACCGTGCCCGAAACGCCGAGGTCCGATCCGGCGATCTCGCCTTGCGCGGAAAGAGCCAGCGTTTCCATGCCCTCGGCGGCGGCGAGCAGGCGATCCCCGGCCGCGGTGAGCGCATAGCCGTGGGGATGCCGGTCGAACAGCTTCGCCCCGAGCGCCGTCTCCAGCGCGGCGATGCGCCGGCTCACGGTGGAGTGCTCCACCTTCAGCCGCGCCGCCGCCACCGTGAGCCGCCCGGCGCGCGCCACCGCTAGGAAGAAAGTGAGGTCGGACCACTCGAAATCGCCGCCGGGCATGGCTCTCGGGACTGTGAAAGGGTGCACATCAATGGTGCGGAGATTGCCGTAGCTGTGCACAAAAAGATAGGGCAGTGTGCCGGCCAACGAACGTCGGCGGGGAACGCCGGCGCCGCATTCGGAAACGCATTCCCAGAAGAACGCCCAAGGAGGCACCCGCATCATGCGTGAGATCGGCCATTTCATCGGCGGCAAGCATGTGCCCGGCACGTCCGGCCGCTTCGCCGACGTCTACCAGCCCATGACGGGCGATGTGGTCGCCCACGTGGCGCTCGCCTCCAAGGACGAACTCGCCGCCGCCGTCGCCAACGCCAAGGCGGCGCAGCCGGCCTGGGCTGCCACCAATCCGCAGCGCCGCGCCCGTGTGCTGATGAAGTTCCTGGAGCTGGTCCACCGCGACTACGACATGCTGGCGGACCTGCTCGCCCGCGAGCACGGCAAGACCGTGCCCGACGCCCGCGGCGACATCCAGCGCGGCCTTGAGGTGATCGAGTTCGCCATCGGCATCCCGCACCTCCTCAAGGGTGACTTCTCCGACAGCGCCGGCCCGGGCATCGACATCTATTCCATGCGCCAGCCGCTCGGCGTGGTGGCCGGCATCACGCCGTTCAATTTCCCGGCCATGATCCCCATGTGGAAGTTCGGCCCGGCCATCGCCTGCGGCAACGCCTTTATCCTGAAGCCGTCGGAGCGTGATCCCGGCGTGCCCATGCACCTCGCCGAGCTGATGCTGGAGGCGGGCCTGCCCCCCGGCATCCTCAATGTGGTGAACGGCGACAAGGAGGCCGTGGACGGCCTGCTCGACCATCCCGACGTCCACGCCATCGGCTTCGTCGGCTCGTCCAACATCGCCCAGTACATCTATGCCCGCGGCTCGGCCAACGGTAAGCGCATCCAGGGCTTCGGCGGCGCCAAGAACCACATGATCGTCATGCCCGACGCGGACATGGACCAGGCCGTGGACGCCCTCATCGGCGCCGGCTACGGCTCCGCCGGCGAGCGCTGCATGGCCATCTCGGTGGCGGTGCCGGTGGGCGAGGAGGCGGCCGAGCGGCTGCTTGAGAAGCTCGTTCCGCGCGTCGAGAACCTCAAGATCGGCCCCTCCACCGACGGCTCGGCCGACTTCGGCCCCCTCGTCACCCGCGAGGCGCTGGAGCGCGTGCGCGGCTATGTGGACCTCGGCGTCCAGGAAGGCGCGAAGCTGCTGGTGGACGGCCGCGGCTTCAAGATGCAGGGCTATGAGAATGGCTTCTACATGGGCGGCTGCCTGTTCGACCATGTGACCGCCGACATGCGCATCTACAAGGAAGAAATCTTCGGCCCCGTGCTCTCCGTGGTGCGCGCGCCGGACTACAAGGAGGCCCTGCGCCTTCCCACCGAGCATGAGTATGGCAACGGCGTCGCCATCTTCACCCGCGACGGCGATGCGGCGCGCGACTTCGCCTCCAAGGTGAACGTGGGCATGGTGGG
>JAYSCE010000643.1:0-1979 GCA_041915035.1 Xanthobacter sp. | reverse complement strand
AGGAGGCGCCGCCCGACATGAGGCACACCACCAGATCATCCGGCCCGGCGCCGCGCGCCAGTTCCAGAATGCGGCGGGCAGCGTCGAGCCCGGCCTGATCGGGGACCGGATGGGCGGCCTCGACGATCTCGATGTGCTTCGTCTCGCAGCCATGGCCGTAGCGGGTCACGATGAGGCCTTCGCAGGGGCGGCCCCATTCCTCCTCGAACGCGCGGGCCATGCGGGCAGAGGCCTTGCCGGCGCCGATGACGATGGTGCGGCCGCCCTTGGCGGCGTCTGGCGGCGCTGGAAGGCGATCCCTGAACTTGCCTTCCGGCAGGGCGGCGGCAAGGGCGGTCTCGAACAGCGCGAGCAGGATCTCCCTGTCGGAGGCAGTGCCGGTCGCCTTATCCATACGCGCTCTCCCGTCCGCTTGTGCGAAAGTCTTATAGGTTCCGTGGCCTGTAGCGGCTCGGCGGGCGCCGATCAATAAGCGCGGCGGGAAAGGCAGCTTTCCCGGGACGGCGGGAAACCCAGTGGGCAGACATGGCGCAGCGGAGACCGCCGCAGCGTGCATCCGGCGCGTTGAACGCCTATATGCGGGCCATGAGACCTGCCTCCGAAACCGCGCCCCATCTCGTTTTCGATCGCGCCCTGCTGCGCCGGCGCCTCGCCCGTGCGGCGGCGCTGGGGCCGGAAACCTTCCTGCTGGAGCGGGCGGCGGAGGATGTCGCGGATCGGCTTTCGGCTGTGAAACGGACCTTCGCGACAGCCGTGGACCTCGGCACGCCGACGGCCGCGCTGGCGAACGCCCTCTCCGGCCACCCGGCCGTGGAGAGTCTGATCCGCGCGGCACCGTTGGCCGGCGACCTTGTTACGCCTGCCGTCGTCGCAGACGAGGAGGCCCTGCCGTTCGCGCCGGGCAGCCTCGATCTGGTGCTTTCAGCCCTGGCGCTGCAATCGGTGAACGATCTGCCGGGAGTGCTGGCGCAGGTGCGGCGGGCGCTCAAGCCGGATGGTCTGTTCATGGCCGCGCTGCTCGGCGGCAGCAGCCTCACCGAACTGCGGCAGGCCTTCGCCATCGCCGAGAGCGAGACCACGGGCGGCCTCTCGCCCCGGGTCGCGCCGTTCGCCGATGTGCGCGACCTCGGCGCCCTGCTGCAGCGGGCGGGGTTCGCTCTGCCCGTCACGGACGTGGATCGCGTGGTGGTGCGCTATTCCTCGCCCTTCACCCTGTTCGCGGACTTGCGGCGGATGGGCGGGGCCAACGCGCTCAATGAACGTCGGCGGGTGCCGCTGCGCCGGGCGACGCTGCTGCGCGCGGCCGAGATCTGTGCCGAGCAATTCGCCGATGCCGACGGCAAGGTGCGGGCGACGTTCGAGATCGTGTTCCTGTCCGGCTGGGCGCCGCACGAGAGCCAGCAGAAGCCGCTGCGGCCCGGCTCCGCGCGCATGCGTCTCGCCGACGCCCTCAAGGTTCCGGAGCAGCCGCTGCCGCCCGGCGACGAGCCCGGCTGACCGCTGCAGCGCAGCGCTTGGCCTTGCCCGTCCCGTCCCTCTAAATGGGGGGAGATGCGAAGGAGGGGCTGACATGAGCGGGGCAGGGGGAACGGCGGCGCGCGAGGAGCCGGTAACGATCGACGGCTTCCGTCATATGCTGCCGATCACGACCCGGTGGATGGACGTGGACGTCTACGGCCACGTGAACAACGTGGTCTATTATTCCTACTTCGACACGGTGGTGAACGAACACCTGGTTACGGCCGGCCTGCTGGACCCGCAGACCAGCCCGGTGATCGGCCTGGTGGTGGAGACACGCTGCACATACTTCCGCAGCCTCACCTATCCGGCCCCGGTGATGGCCGGGATGCGGGTGGCGAAGCTGGGGTCATCGTCGGTGCGCTACCAGATCGCCCTGTTCCAGGGCGACGACCCGAGCGCGGCGGCGCAGGGGCATTTCGTCCATGTCTATGTGGAGCGGGCGACGCAGCGCCCGGTGC
>JAYSCE010000642.1:0-1984 GCA_041915035.1 Xanthobacter sp. | reverse complement strand
TCGAGGCCTATATGCGCTGGAACCACCCGCGCCTCGGCGAGCTGGCCGCCTCCGAATTCATCCTGCTGGCCGAGGAGACCGGCCTCATCCTCGATCTCGGCCTGTTCGTGCTCGACCGCGCGGCGCGCCAACTCGGCCAGTGGCAGCGTCTGCTGCGGGTGGACCCGCCGCTGTTCATGCACGTCAACGTCTCGTCCCGCCAGTTGCTGCGGCACGACCTGATCCAGGATCTGAAATCGGTCCTCGCCCGCAACACGGTGGCACCCGGCTCGCTGAAGCTGGAAGTCACCGAGGGGCTGGTGATGGAAAATCCGGAATATGCCGCCGTGGTGCTGGGCCGCATGCGCGAGCTGGGCGCGGGCCTGTGCCTCGACGATTTCGGCACCGGCTATTCCTCCCTCGCCTATCTCCAGCGCTTCCCCTTCGACAGCGTGAAGATCGACCCGCGCTTCGTGCGCTCGGTGGCCAAGGGCCCGTCCCGCGCCGCCCGCCCGGTGATCGTCGGCGCCATGATCGATCTTGCCCACGACCTCGGCATGGACGTGATGGCCGAGGGGCTGGAGAAGGAGGCGGAAGCCTCCGAGATGACCCGCTTCGGCTGCGAATATGGGCAGGGCGTGGTGTTCGGCGAGCCGCTGACCGCCGAGGAATGCCGCCACCTCATCGAGCCGGCGCCGGTGGAGACCCGCAAGAAGAAGACCGGCGCGGCGGCGGAATAGGCCCGCTCAGGCCCCCGTATCGGACAGGCCCGGCTTTGTCGGGGTCGGCTTCGCCCGCGTGCGGTCGCGCTTCCCGGGCGCCTTAGCCCCCTTGGCGCCAGCGGGCGCCTGTGCCCCCTTCGCGCCGCGCGGCCAGCGGGCCGGCCAGTTGACGATGTGGTCCACCAGCTCGAACAGGCCGAACGCGCTTTCCAGCCCCGCCACCCGCCCCTTCACCGAGATGCCGGCGCTGACCACCGTATCCGGCGTGCCCGAGACCAGCGGATGCCAGAACGGCAGGTCCTTGCCCTCGCGCACCAGCCGGTAGGCGCAGGTGGGCGGCAGCCAGCCGATGCTCTCCACCGCCTCGGGGGTGAGGCGCACGCAATCGGCCACGATCTGCGAGCGGTTGGGATAGTCGCTGCAGCGGCAGGAGCCTGCGTCGAACAGGCGGCAGGCGACATCGGTATAGGCGATGGCGCCCGTGTCCTCGTCCTCGAGCTTGACGAGGCAGCAGCGGCCGCAGCCGTCGCACAGGCTTTCCCACTCCGCGCGGCTCATCTCGGCGAGGGACTTGGTCTTCCAGAAGGGTGCGCTGTCGGCCATGGCTGTCCTTGGGGGCGTGGGGGGCGGATTGTCAACCTTGTGCTGGCATGATCGGGTTCATCTTGGTAGCTTTCTTCCCGGTCCGGTTGGGCGGCTGTGTTTTGGTCACAATCCGCGCCTAAGCGGGCAAGCCTCGAGGTCGGTCTGAAGCGTGTCGAAACTTCCATCGCGTGACTCCCTGTCCGGTAGACTGTGGCGTGCCGACGGCGCGGTGAGCACCGCCGTGTTCGAGACCTGGGACTTCCTCAAGCGCCGCCACTCGGCCTACCGCAGCTTCCTCGAGCGCTTCCGCCTGAGGGGCGTGAAGCGCGTGTTCATCGACCTCCTCGACGACGGCCTCACCTTCGGGGTGATGTTCTGCTTCCTGCTGCTGGCCTATGCCCTGCCGCCCTTCTCCGGCACCGGCGACGTGTGGAACCGCGGCCGCGAATATGCCGTCACCTTCACCACGGCGGACGGCGAGATCATCGGCCGCCGCGGCATCCGCCAGGACGACGCGATCCCCTTGACCGACATTCCGCCGCACATGATCAAGGCGGTGCTCGCCACCGAGGACGCGCGCTTCTTCGAGCATTTCGGCGTCGACGTGATCGGCACCTTCCGCGCCATCGTGCAGAATGCCCGCGCCAACAACGTGGTGCAGGGCGGCTCGTCGCTCACCCAGCAGGTGGCCAAGAACC
>JAYSCE010000641.1:0-1984 GCA_041915035.1 Xanthobacter sp. | reverse complement strand
GCGCGGTCCTTCACCGACTGGCCGGGATTGAGAAACTCCGCCTTGCCGAGAATCTCGCAGCCGGTCTCCTCGGAGGCCCGCTTCAGACGGATGAGGGGTGTGTTTCCGATGGAGTCCACAAGGCCGTTACGGATCATGGAATAAATGCCTTCATCGCAATGTGAAATTTAATGGGCCCTATGCTGCCTCGGCGCGCGTCTCCCCTCAATAGCGGCGTTGCAAGGCCGGCGCAAACGCGCGGGATTGCGCCGGGAAGAGGCGTCAGCGGGCCGCCGCGCGGGCTTCTACGGGAGCTGCGTGCCGCAGATGCTCGAAGGCGCGCAGGGCGCGGGCGCGGGCGGCGGCATGGTCCACGAAGGGCTTGGGATAGGTGTGACCCAGCCTGATTCCGGCGGCGGCGAGTGTGTCCTGCGGGGCCGTCCAAGGCTGGTGGATGAGCTTTGCCGGCAGGCGCTTCAGCTCGGGCACAAAAGCGCGCACATAGCTGCCTTCGGGATCGAACTTCTCGCCCTGCGTCACCGGATTGAAAATGCGGAAATAGGGCGCGGCGTCGAGGCCGGAGCCGGCGACCCATTGCCAGGAGGCGGCGTTGTTGGCCGCGTCCGCGTCCACCAGCGTGTCCCAGAACCAGTCTTCGCCCGACCGCCAGTCGATGAGGAGGTGCTTGGCGAGGAAGGAGGCCACCACCATCCGCACCCGGTTGTGCATCCAGCCCGTCTGCCAGAGCTGGCGCATGCCGGCGTCGACCAGCGGATAGCCGGTGCGGCCACGCCGCCACGCCTTCAACTCGCCGGAGCACTCGCGCCAGGGAAAGGCGTCGAAGCTCGGCTGGATATTGCGCCGGGCGATGTCCGGCTGCTCGGCGAGGAGGTGGTAGGAAAACTCCCGCCAATAGAGTTCCGCCTCGAACTTGGCCGCGTCGCTCTCCGGCACCTCGCCGGCTTCCACCGCATGGCGGACGGCGAAGAGGATCTGCCGGGGGGAAATCTCGCCGAAGCGCAGGTGCGGCGAGAGGCGGGAGACGTGATGGAGGTCCGGCCGGTCGCGGCCCGTGGCGTAGCCCTTGAGGCCATCGGCGATGAAGGCGGAAAGCCGGTCCCGCGCCGCCGCCTCGCCCACGCTCCATGCCGCGCGGAGCCCGCCGGCCCAGTCCGGCTTTTCCGGCTCCAGCGCGAAGCTTTCCAGCGTGTCGCCGTCCGGCGCGCGGGCCACGCCTTTGAGGCGCTTCGGTGAGGGGAGGGGCGGGGAGAGGTCGCGCTCACGCAAAGCGGCGCGATGGAAAGAGGAGAAGGTGCGCGGCATCCGCCCCGATGCGCCCAGCACGCTGCCGGGCGGATGCAGCAGGTTGGCGCAGAAGCGCAGCACACGCCTCTCTTCCGAGGCGAGACGGGTTGTGATGGCCCGGTCCAGCTTGCCTTCGGCTTCGCCCGCCCGGTCGTTGAAAGCGACCGTGGCCGCGCCCAGCGCGGAAGCGATTTCAGGCACGATGCGGGTGGCCGGACCCTGCCGGAGGATGAGCGGAATGCCATGGTGGGAAAGCTCGGCCCTGAGCGCCCGCAGCGACTGGGCGAGCCACCAGCGGGCGGCCCCACCGAGCGGGCGGATATGCGGGCTGTCCTCATCGAGGACATAGAGCGCGGCGAGGGGAGCGCCGATTTCGGCGAGGGCGTTCAGCGCCGGATTATCGGCGAGGCGCAGATCGTCGCGGAACCACAGGAGGGATGGAGCGGCTGTCATGACGCACCTTCCTACGCGGACGGGACACGGGAGGTTCACTCCCTTTTCCCGTCCGGCGCAAGTGGTGCGTCAGTGATCCATGTTCACGTCGCGGGTTTCCTTGCCCACCACCAGGGCCGTGAGCGTGAGCAGCGCCATGACGGAGAGATAGACGCCCACCCAGAACGGGCTGCCGCCGCCATAGCTCCAGAGCGCTACCGCGATGAACGGGGCTACCGCCGCGCCCAGGATGGACGAGACATTGTAT
>JAYSCE010000640.1:0-1984 GCA_041915035.1 Xanthobacter sp. | reverse complement strand
CATCATTCCCCTCGCGATTCGCTCCGAGCCGCGCCACCGGAAGCGTCACGCGCCACCATCGGCGAAAACGATGAAGCGCCGTGCCGCGGAGAAGCGGGCGCTGAAAGCCGCGCGACGCCGTTCCCCTGCCGCCTGAGGATTTCCGTCACGGCGACGGAAACCGCCGCGTTCCGCCTGCCGGTTGACGTGGCGCGGGCCGTGGCCGGCGTCGTGCTTTGGCCGGATGTTCGTCCCTATCGCACCGCCCGCGGCGCGGCCATCCGGCTGGCCCGGCGTGGCTTCCGCGGCGTCGGAGGCGCTCTCGCTGTCGTGCTGGAGGAAGTGCCTCCCGCGCTGGCGCGCCGCGGCGACGTGGGTGTGGTGCTGGAGCAGGGCGCCGAGGCCGGAGTGGTGGTGCTGGGCACCGAACTCGCCGGCATGGCACCGGCGGGAATGACCATCGTGCCGCGCGAGCGGCTGTGGAGGGCTTTCAGGGTGGGCTGATATCCGGCTGGGCGGACGACGTGTACCGGGGCCGCTCATTTGCTTCCAGGCGGCCGAGCGGCCCCGATATATCGCGGACGCCGGCCGGATAACGGCTGCCCGTCCACGACCAATCCTTCTCACAGGTGGTCGTGGATGGCAATTATCGGAGTGGCGATTGCCGCAGCGGTTGGCCTCCCGGCCATCGCCGGCACGCTCATCAACATCGGCCTCGCGGTGGGCAACCAAGCCTCAACCCAAATAGGATGCGGCGGCGTCCTCGGCCATGCCTTTAACTTCCAAGCTTACCCAGCTCTGCTTAAAGGCCTCGCGAAGTTTTTCGGCTTGCACCCGGTTTTCTTCAAAACCCGATTGGGTCGAGTATAGATGTCCGAAACCAGACCAAGCCATTACCTCTTGGCCCAGAAGGCGCCCTCCACATTTAGGCTCGAAGAAGATAAACTGAGCGTCACTGAGCCACTTTGCCCACTTAGATACATCATCGTTCTTCATGCTAACAAAAAAGCTCAGGCCACTTGTCATTTGCTTTTGCGTAGTAGCCAACAACGTCCGGATTTCCGTCAAGGAGGTACTCGATCGTATAGTGCACAATATCCCCCACTTATCCCACCGCACGGAATGGATGGTAGCTTATAGTTGCACATAACGACAGTTGCACGCAAACTCGACAGAGGGTTGGCCGACACGATTGCCGATCCTGTTAGCCGCCGACCAAGAACCATCAAGGCTCCGTATTCGCGCAGGCCCTCTTTTCCTCTTCCTCGATCCACCGCAACAAGGTGGCCCTGCGGGCCATGAGAGGCCCATTCTTGCCGAGGCGAACGACGGGGATCTTCCCGGCCTGGTGCAGCTGGCGGATTTTCCAGGCCGACCCGCCGACGAAATCGGCGATCGCAGCAGCGCCGACCAAATCGAACGCGATGCTCCGGGTCGCCTGGATGGACTTAGGACATGTTGCCGCTGAGGTATTGGGTGAGCCCGTCGAGCTGGTTGACGACCGCGCGCTCTTCATACCCGAACTCCGCCCCGACGAGATCCTTCATGAGATACTTGCGAACGACATGCACCGCCGCGAGCGCATCGTGACAGCTCGCCGACTGCGCCTCTCCCAGCTCCTCAAGAATGCGGCGAGCGGCCCGCCGCGCGGCCTCTGAGCCCTCGCTCATATCATCTGCGTCGTGGCGGATCGCAGTCTGGTCAGCTTCTTGAAGCTTGTGGCACAGCTGAACGACACGATTGCTGTGGCTGTTGGGCTGCAGCTGAATATCTACGTCGGGCGATGGACTATCGGCCTTCGGGGAGCGTAGGAATTCCGGGAAGGGAACGGGCGCATAGTCATGCTCCTTCAAGAGCACCGCCTCTACGGTTCCGTCGGAATTCGGGTACACCTTGATGCAACCGGCTGCAGCATCGGTGCGCAGAGAGGAGTCATCGGCGAAGAGCATCAATGCCGCAGCGAGCGGCAGCTCGCCGCGCTCCTTCTTGAACGCCTTAACAATCG
>JAYSCE010000639.1:0-1989 GCA_041915035.1 Xanthobacter sp. | reverse complement strand
ACATGGCCGCCTCCTGCCTCTCCGGCGGCGAGCAGCAGATGCTGGCCATTGGCCGCGCCATGATGGCGAAGCCTCGCCTGATGATGCTGGACGAACCCTCCCTCGGCCTCTCGCCGCTGTTCGTCTCCAAGCTGTTCGATCTCATCCGCGAACTGAACACGGACGGGCTCTCCGTGCTGCTGGTGGAGCAGAACACCGGCAAGGCGCTGAAGGCGGCCCATTCGGCCACCGTGCTGGAACTCGGCCGGGTGGCCATGGCCGGCGCGCCGGAGGTGCTCGCGGCCGATCCCCGTTTGCAGGACGCGTATCTGGGCGGCGGGGCGGCCGCTCATTGAGACAATAAAACCCTCAGAGGAGAACGGGACATGAAGAAGAGCGTGCTGTTCGGTGCCGGCCTTCTGGCGGCGCTGGTCGCCTCCGGTGCCGCGCGGGCGGAGGGCGAGCTGGTCCTCGGCTACATGATGGCCAAGAGCGGCCCCTATGTGAGCCTCGCCAACACCAATGAGGTGGCCGTCGACATGGCGGTGGAGGAGATCAACGCCAAGGGCGGCATCAACGGCAAGAAGATCAAGGTGGTGAAGTTCGACACCGCCGGCGATCCCAAGCAGGCGACCACCGCGCTGCGCTCCTTCGCGCAGGATGCCAATGCGCTCGCCGTCATCGGCCCGTTCTCGTCCTCGGAAGTGCGCACCACCTTCCCGGTGGGCGAGCGCGAGGGCATCTCGCAGATGTCCATGGCCTCCTCGGCGCCCGGCCTCACCAAGGGCTTCACCTACGGCTTCCGCAACACCACGGACGAGGGCAAGGTCATCGACCAGGTGCTCGCCTCCATCAAGGACAAGAAGCTGCCCATGGCCTCGGGCGCGGCGGCCTATGCCACGGATGACGTGGTGTCCAAGTCCATCGGCACGGTGGTGGTGCCGAAGATGTTCGAGAAGTATGCGATCCCCTCCAAGGGCTCGGTGGACTTCCAGCTCGCCGCCTTCGACCTGTCGCCCCAGGTGGCGCAGCTGAAGCAGATGGCGCCGGATATCGTCGGCCTCGGCTCGCCCCCCGAGGGCGCGGTGAACCTCGCCAAGGAGCTGAAGCGCCAGGGCGTCTCGACCCGCATCGTCGGCGGAACCACCATCGCCGATCCCGAGCTGCCCAAGCGCATGGACGGCGCCGGCGACAACCTCACCATCGGCACCACCTTCTTCCCCGAGGTGAATGCGACCACCAAGGCCTTTACCGCCGAATTCGGCAAGCGCACCAAGGCCGCGGGCATGACCCGCACCGACCCGAACCAGATGGACGCCTCGGTCTATGACATCGTCTACCTCTATTCCGAGGCGATGAAGCGCGCGGGCGTCACCGGCGACAAGGCGAAGCTCGCTGAGGAGCGCGCCGCCATCCGCGACCAGCTCGCCAAGCTGAAGGACTATCAGGCGCTGGAAGGCGCCATCTCCTTCACCGACGGCGACGCCGTGAAGCCCGTCTACATCCTCGAGGTGAAGGGCGGAAAGTGGACCCTGCTCGACACGCGCACGCCGAACTGACCTCGGTTGGTGTGTGTACGGCCGGCGCCTCCTTTCCCTCCCCCTTTCGGAGGCGCCGGTCTCTTCCATTTTTTTGAACGAGAGATCCCGATGGGCACGAAGCTCACCTTCACCCTCCACGCCGGCGGCGAAAGCCGGACCGAAACCCTCGACATCCGCCATGCGGTGATCGCGGGCTGGACCGGCCGCGACAAGGTCGCGCTGGAGAAGCACATCGTGGAGCTGGAGGAACTGGGCGTCGCCCGCCCGGCCTCGACGCCCATCTATTACCGCGTCGCTGCCGCCCGCTTCACCACCGCGGGCGAGATCGAATCCACCGGGCCGGAATCGTCCGGCGAGGTGGAGTTCATGATCCTTCAGGCGGACGGCCGCCGCTGGCTCGGCGTCGGCTCCGACCATACCGACCGCAAGGTCGAGACCTACGGCATCACCGTGTCCAAGCAGATGTGCG
>JAYSCE010000638.1:0-1998 GCA_041915035.1 Xanthobacter sp. | reverse complement strand
TCTTCGCGGTGTCGGACATGTCCGGCCTCGACATCGCCTATGCCATGAGGAAGCGCCGGGCGGCGACGCGGGATCCGCAAGAGCGCTACGTTGCCATCGCGGATGCTCTGGTTGAGGCGGGTCGGCTGGGGCGCAAGACCAATGGCGGCTGGTACGCCTACGATGCAGCCGGCAACCGATCCCCCGACCCGGCCGTCACGCAGATCATCGCGCAAGCCCGCGCCGCCAGAGGCATCCAGCCGAAATCTTTCATCCAGGAGCAGATCCAGCTTCGGCTGCTCGCGGTGATGGCCAATGAGGGCGCGAAGGAACTCGCCGAGGGCATCGCGCTGCGCCCGTCCGACATCGACCTCGCCTTCGTCAACGGCTACGGCTTCCCGCGCCTGAAGGGCGGCCCCATGCACGCCGCCGACGCCCTCGGCCTTCCCACCATCCTCACCGAACTCGAAGCCGCCCACGCCACCGGCGGCGCCGGCTCCGAACCCGCACCGCTCCTCGTTCAGCTCGTGCGAGAGGGCAGGACATTCGCAGACTGGCTGAAGGCCGGCGCTCCCAAGGGAGGGACCCAATGACCAACATCCTCGACAGCTACGCCCTAGACCGCTGGTTCACGCCCGAGGCCGGGTTGGTGGACATTCCGAGCGCCATCGACGGGCGCGTGGTGGCGCGGGCCTCCACCCGCGGGCTCGATTTCGCGGCCATGGTGCGCCATGCACGCGAGATGGGCGGGCCGGCGCTGCGGCGCCTCACCTTCCATCAGCGCGCCGACATGCTGAAGGCGCTCGGCGCCCATCTGACCGCCCACAAGGATGCGCTCTACGCGCTCGCCGCCGACACCGGCGCGACCAAAAGGGACAATTTCTTCGACATCGACGGCGGCATCGGCACCCTCTACGCGTATGCCTCGCGCGGGCGGCGCGAACTGCCGGGCGAGCGCTTCGTGGTGGAAGGCGCGCCGGAGGCCCTCTCGAAGAACGGCACCTTCGTCGGCCTCCATGTGCTGACCCCGCTCCATGGCGTCGCGGTGCATGTGAACGCCTTCAACTTCCCCTGCTGGGGCATGCTGGAAAAACTGGCGCCGGCCATTCTTGCGGGCATGCCCGTCATCACCAAGCCGGCCACCGCCACCGCTTACGTGGCCGAGGCGGTGGTGAAGCTCATCATCGCGGCGAACATCCTGCCGGCCGGCGCGCTGCAATTCGTCGCCGGATCGGCGGGCGACCTTCTGGACCACCTCACCGGGCAGGACGTGCTCTCCTTCACCGGCTCGGCCGCGACCTCGCAGGCGCTGCGCGACCATCCGGCGGTCTCGCGCAATGCGGTGCGCTTCATCGCCGAGCGGGATTCGCTGAACGCAGCCGTGCTCGGCCCGGATGCCGTGGAGGGCACTCCGGAGTTCGACCTGTTCCTCGCCGAGGTGGTGCGCGAAATGACGGTGAAGGCGGGCCAGAAGTGCACCGCCATCCGCCGCATCATAGTGCCGAAGGCGCAGGAAAACGCAGTAATTGCCGCTCTTTCGGCACGCCTGTCCGCCATCGCTGTGGGTGATCCGCGCCGCGACGACGTGCGCATGGGTCCGCTCGCCAGCCGCGCCCAGCGCACGGCCACGCAGGAGGCGGTCAAGGAGATCGCGGCCGAGGCGGAGATCGTGTTCGGCGATCCGGACACGGTCGAGCCCGTGGGCGGGGATGCCGCGACCGGCGCCTTCATGGCCCCCGTGCTGCTGCGCTGCCCCGAGCCGCTCAAGGCCACGGCGCCCCACGCGGTGGAAGCGTTTGGCCCTGTCGCGACGGTGATGGGCTACGAAGCCATCGCCGATGCGCTGGCGCTGGTGGCCAAGGGCGAGGGCAGCCTCGTCGCCTCGGTCTACACCTACGATCCGGTGGTGGCGGAGGAACTGGTGTTCGGCATCGCCGCCCACCACGGCCGCCTCGTGCTGATCGATCGCGACTGCGCCAAGGAATCCACCGGCCACGGCTCACCGCTGCCGGGCCTCGT
>JAYSCE010000637.1:0-2011 GCA_041915035.1 Xanthobacter sp. | reverse complement strand
TCATCAAGCTCAAGGACGGCGTGGGCGTGAAGGCGTCCGTGGTGGACGTGGTGGGGAACCCGAAGAAGCTGAAGTTCGTGGAGATCGACGCGGCGCAGCTGCCCCGGTCCCTCCCCGACCTCGCGGCGGCGGGCATCAACACCAATTATGCCAAGGAGGCCGGCCTCGACCCGGTGAAGGACCCCATCCTGCGCGAGGACCCCAAGGGCCCCTACGTGAACGTCATCGCCGTGCGCGCCCAGGACAAGGACAAGCCGTGGGTGAAGACCTTCGTCGAGACCTATCACTCGCCGGAGACGCGCACCTTCATCCTCGAAACCTTCAAGGGCGCGGTCCTGCCGAGCTGGTGAATGGATCTCGCGTGACGTGCTTTACTTCACCGCCACGATGAAGAAGCGGGGGAAGGCGAGGAGCACCTTGCCATCCACCCGCGGCAGATAGGACTCGGTGAGTCGGTCGGCGTATTCCTCCAGGAACTGCGCGCGCTCGTCACCCTCCAGCGGATCGATGAAGGGGCGCAGGCCCGTGCCCTTCACCCATTCGACGATGGCCGGGATGCCATCGAGCGGGTGGTTGTAGATGGTGTGCCAGAGATCCACCGCCCCCGCGTGGGGCTTCAGCATGTCGTAATATTCACCGGGCTCGGGCAGCACTGTGCGGGCGCGGGTGGCGGCGTGGAGCTTGTCCGCCCATGGCCCGGCCATGGCGGTCTCGCGCATGGCGACGTGGGACGGCTCCTCCAGATTGTCCGGCATCTGCACCGCCAGCACCCCGCCCGGCGCCAGCAGCGACATGAGGCGCGGCAGCAGGGTCGCGTGGTCCGGCACCCATTGCAGCACGGCGTTGGCGTAGATGAGGTCCGCCGGCTTCGGCAGGGTGAAGGTGGAAGCGTCCGCCAGGTCGAACGTCACACCCGGCAGGCGCGCGCGGGCCGCCTCCAGCATGGCCGGCGATGTGTCGAGGCCGAGCAGTTCGGCACCAGGGAAGCGCTGCGCCAGGATTTCGGTGGAATTGCCCGGGCCGCAGCCGAGATCCACCACGAACGCCGCCTGCTGAAGCGGCACCGCCGCGAGGAGATCGCGCGCGGGGCGGGTGCGCTGGTCCTCGAACTTCAGATATTGGCTGGCGCTCCAGTCGGCGGGCATCGGCGGCTCCGGTCGCAAGGCAGGGGACAGGCGCCACGGCGCGGCGCCGCAAGGGATATCCCTGCTTATAGCAGCTTCGCCGCGAAGGCGACGGACGCGGCGAAGCCTTCGCGCGGCGCCGTAGCGCGGGCAGGCTGAGGAAATTCGGGAGAGAGGGGGCGCGAACTGCGGGGGGGCTCGACGGCGAAAGCCGGAGGACGCCGGACGGATTGCGCGGGGCGCTCGGTGGCGCGACGCCGACGATGACTGGAGCAATCGGTGGCGGGCGCAGCCTCGACAGGAGGCGGGTGCTCCCGACCTGAAGAAAAAACGCCACGGCGCGGGCGGAGCCGCGCCGTGGCGAAGTCGTCAGGCCGCAGCCGAGACGTCGGTGGGCACCGACGCAATGGTCTTCAGGATTTGGGAGGCGATCTGGTAGGGGTCGCCCATGGAGTTCGGGCGGCGATCCTCGAGATAGCCCTTGTAGTCGTTCTTCACGAAGGAGTGCGGGACGCGGATGGACGCGCCACGGTCCGCGACACCGTAGGAGAACTTGTTCCACGGCGCGGTCTCATGCTTGCCGGTGAGGCGCATGTGGTTGTCCGGACCATAGACGGCGATGTGGTCCTCGAGGTTGGCCTCGAAAGCCGCCATCAGCTTCTCGAAATACGCCTTGCCACCCACTTCACGCATGTAGGAGGTGGAGAAGTTGGCGTGCATGCCCGAGCCGTTCCAGTCGGTGTCGCCGAGCGGCTTGCAGTGGAACTCGATGTCCACGCCGTACTTCTCGGTGAGACGCAGGAGCAGGTAGCGGGCCATCCACACTTCGTCGGCGGCCTTCTTGGAGCCCTTGCCGAAGATCTGGAATTCCCACTGGCCCTTCGCGA
>JAYSCE010000636.1:0-2017 GCA_041915035.1 Xanthobacter sp. | reverse complement strand
CAGCGTGTCGATATAGTGGCCGAAGCCCTTCAGCTCCTCGTGCCCGCCCTTCCAGGTGAAGGACAGCTCCTTTTCCGGAATGCAGCGCGTCACTTGGCACTGGAATTCACCGTCCCACCGCTCGATGGGCCGGCCCCAGATGGTGAACTTGTGCCCTTCCAGCGGCTGGATGTCGTTGGGAAAGAACCACACGGCGAGCCATTCGGAATCGGTGATGGCGCGCCATACGACATCCACCGGCTGGTCGAACTCGGCTTCGGTGAGAATGGAGCGGGTTTCGACGACATCCGACATGGGGGTCTCCAAAAGCCATCAATGAAACGCGGGCGCGGGGCCTTTGGCTCA
Source organism: Xanthobacter sp. (assembly GCA_041915035.1). Lineage (GTDB taxonomy): Bacteria > Pseudomonadota > Alphaproteobacteria > Rhizobiales > Xanthobacteraceae > Xanthobacter. The sequence continues at coordinate 1,672 of JAYSCE010000636.1, read as the reverse complement.
CGAAGCAAAAAGCGGACCTCAGGCGGTTTCCGACACGGCCTGCCGCCCGGCCAGCGCGTCCGCGAAGGCCAGCGCGAAGGCGGCGCGGTCGGCCTCCTGCGGGAAACGGATGTCCACGCTCCATTCGGTGGTGAGCGTCCCGCCCGGCCACGTGCGCGCGGCGCGGTGCCAGTGAAGGGCAGGCCAGCGCGGGTTGCGCTGGGTTTCGCCGGCTTCGTCGCGCCAGGCGGAACGGCCGAGCGCCTGGTTGAGCCACGCCATCAGCTCGGGGCCGAAGGCGAGGGCGAAGGCGACGCCGTGGCGGATGCTGCGCGGCGGGGGGCGCACCAGCGTCTGGCCGATCACCGCATAGGCGGGCGGGCCGTCGTCCAGTGCCAGCTCACGCATCACCAGCAGCCGGAAGCCGCCTGCGATGGGGATGGCCGGCACGGCGGCGATGGCGGTGGGATCGTCCGGGCTCATGCCCGCCTCCTTGGCACCGATCCTGCTAAGCCGATGCGAAGCCGGAAACCGACGGAGGCGGCGTGACCAAGGCGGATTACATTCCCGAGCTGAGCGAGGTGCGCATGGAGCGCCGTGCGCCGGAGACGCCGTTTCAGCTCGACACCGAAGATCATCTCTATGTGCATGGCTGCCTCCGGCAGGTGGAGGCGGCGTTCGGCCTCGAGGCTTTCCCCGGCGTGGCGTTCGACGCCATCCCGGGGCGCGCGCTGATCCACCGCCTCATCGTGTGGTGGCGGACGCTGGAGCCGGAGACCCCGCAGCAGGCCGAGGCCCACGCCCAGCTTCCCGGCGCCATCCGCCTGCTCGATACCGTCTCCGCCTTCCTGGAGGAGCGGGCCGGACGCGGCTGAGCCGGGGGACATCACGCGGGGCATCGCCTAAGCCTTCACCGCCCCCGGCTCGGGCGGGGCGCGGTCGGCGGCCTTCAGGGCATCGATGGCGGCGAACAGCGCGAGCCGCCCGTCCGCCTCCGCCGCCTCGGGCGTGTCGCCGACGCCGAGGCAGCCGGGCACGTCGGCAAAGCTCACCACGAACCCGCCGCCATCCGCCTCCGGGATGGGCGCGACCGCCGAGGGATAGGCGGCGATATCGGCCACCGCGCCGGGGGCAAGCGCCTTGTAGCGCACCGGCGCGCCGCCCTCGTCCATGCGATCCACCATGGCGACGAAGGCCCGCACATGGGCCGCGCGGATGGGGGTCTTCATGGGCACCGCCACGCAATTCGGCACGGACGGATGGGTGAAGACCACATGGGTCCCCGTCACCTTGCGGAACTTGATGGCATATTGGGAGGCGGTGATCTCCAGATCCGCCGGCCGCCGCGCGTCGCCGGGGCTGGCCCGCAGGGCCTCGAGCCTCTTGTTGTGCATGACGATGAACCCATCAAAGAACGAAGCGTTGGGAAAAAACGCGGGAACTGGAAAGGCTTCAGTGTAGGCCCGCCGCGAAAGGCGGCAAGCCGAAATGGTGGGCAGGGGTGCCCAGGACAGGCGACGGCGCCAGCTGGAGCGCTGATCCGGGGTCCCGCGCACAAGGTTCCGCGCAGCGGGGCAAAGTTTGAGAGCAGCAGGCGTTCGGAAGCGCCTTCGGCGAAACCTTGCGCTGGGCCCCGGCTCGCATTCCGCTGTCGCTGCATGCGTCCGGGGTGCGAGGCCGTCTCCGTCGCGAC
>JAYSCE010000635.1:0-2025 GCA_041915035.1 Xanthobacter sp. | reverse complement strand
TTCCTCTCGCATGAGGACGGACACGGGCAGGTGCGGCTCGTGCGGGTGCTGACCTATCTTGACGGCACGCCGCTCGACCGGATCGAGGCGACGGGTGAGGAGCGCGAGAAGCTGGGGGCGAGCCTCGCCCGGCTGCGCCTGGCCATGGCCCGCTTCTCCCACCCCCATGACACCCGCGAGATCGCCTGGGACGTACAGCATCTGCCCAAGCTCGCCTTCCTCGTGGAGCGCATGGCGGACACCGACCGCCGCCGCCAGCTCGAACGCGGGCTCGATCGCTTTCGCGCGCTGCAAGGCCGGCTCGCGGCCTGCCGCACACAGGTGCTGCACAACGATTTCAGCCGCTCCAACGTGGTGGTGGATCGCGCGCGGCCGCAATTCATCTCCGGCATCATCGACTTCGGGGACGTGGTGCGCACCGCCATCGTCATCGACCTCTCGACTGCGCTACTCAACCAGCTCAGCCCGGTGGGATCGGATGCCATGTTCGATGCCGGGCGCGACCTGCTGCGCGGCTACCTGAGCGTCGCCGACCTGAACGAGGACGAACTGCTGCTGCTGCCGCACATGGTCATGGCCCGCGTCATCGCCCGCGCCCTCATCACCACATGGCGGGCGGAACAGTTCCCGGACAATGCGACCTACATCCTGCGCAACACGCACCAGAGCTGGTCGCAGCTCGACCATTTCCTCAGCCTCTCCGTCGAGGAGGTCAGCGAGACCTTCCTCGGCGTCCGGCCCCGCTTTCAGTCCGCCCTGTGAAGGAGGCGTTTCGTCATGACCGAGGTGAAGGAACGCAAGATCAATGTCGGGATGGTGAACGGCTTCGATCCGTCCACCCTCTCCGCCCTCGATCCCGCGACGCAGGACAGGATCGTGCGCCGGCAGGCGCTGCTCGGGCCGGCTTACCGCCTCATGTACGCCCACCCGGTGGAGATCAGCCGCGCCAAGGGCACCCGACTGTGGGACAGCGCCGGCAACGAATATCTCGACGCCTACAACAACGTCGTGTCCGTGGGCCACTGCCACCCGCGCGTGGTCGAGGCGGTCCATGAGCAGATGCAGACGCTGTGTACCCACACGCGCTACCTGCAGGACGGAATTCTGGACTTCGCAGACGAGATCGTTCCGACCTTCGGCGATCCCATCCGCCACATCATGTTCACCTGCACCGGGTCCGAGGCCAACGACCTCGCACTGCGCATCGCCATGCACCACACCGGGCGCAAGGGCATCGTCATCACGTCCGCGGCCTATACCGGCAATTCCTTCCTCACCGCCGGCCTGTCGCCTTCGCTCGGGAAGAAGTCGCCGCTCGGCGAATGGGTGCGGCGCATTCCGGCGCCGGATTCCTACCGCATGGCCCCTGCGGAGATCGCGGCGACGATGATCCGCCAGCTGAAATATGAAATCGAGGAGCTGGAGCGGCGCGGCGAGGGGCTGGCCGCCTTCATTGCCGATTCCCTGTTTTCGTCAGACGGCATCTATGCCGACCCCACCGATATCCTCGCCCCCATCGCCGAGGTGGTGCGCGCGGCGGGCGGCGTGGTGATCGCCGATGAGGTGCAGGCGGGCTTCGGCCGCTCCGGCGACCGGCTCTGGGGCTTCCAGCGCCATGGCCTTCAGCCGGATATCGTCACCATGGGCAAGCCCATGGGCAACGGCTTCCCCGTCGCCGCCGTGGCGGTGGCACCGCACGTCATCGAGCGCTTCGGCAATGAGATGCGCTATTTCAACACCTTCGGCGGCAACACGGTCGCCATCGCCGCCGCGCAGGCGACCTTCGACGTGCTGAAATCGGAGGGGCTGCAGGAGAATGCCGCCCGCATCGGCCGGATGATCCAGGACGGCATCCGGGAGATCGCCAAGTCCGATGGCCGGATCGGCGATGTCCGCGGGGCGGGGCTCTATATCGGCGTCGAGTTCGTTAAGGACCGCGCCACCAAAGAGCCGGACTCGGCCACCGCCCTCGCCGTGGTGGATGGGCTGCGCCAGCGCCGGGTGCTGATTTCGGCGACCGGCTAT
>JAYSCE010000634.1:0-2026 GCA_041915035.1 Xanthobacter sp. | reverse complement strand
GCACGCCGGGCAGGGGGCTCCGGTACCGGATTCGTCCCCCCGGTTGGTGCCGCGCCCGGCTGGCCGCAAGCCGAAGAAGGTAGAGGGGCCGACGCTTTTCGACCCCTGATGGTGCGCCCCTTTCGCGTTGCGGCGCAAAGGGCTATCCTTCCGGCAAACCAGTTTTCGGGACGCTCCCCAGGTGATGAACAGATTCGAACGCTTCCCCGAGCCCCATGGCGAGGCGGAAGTGCGCTACCTAGATGGTGAATTCCGCATCCTGCGGCCCGGCAGCTTCGTGCGCTGCGCCGTGACCGGGCAGACCATCCCGCTCGACGAACTGCGCTACTGGAGCGTCGACCTGCAGGAAGCCTATGCCAGCCCCGAAGCCGTGCTCACCCGCGTGCGCGAGCAGCCGCGGCAGGGCTAGGCGCTTTCACGCCCCGAACGCATGAAGCGATAGCGGAATGCGAGCGGGGCCCAGCGCAAGGGCCCGCCGCGGGTGCTTCCTGACCCCGGCCCTCTCGGATTTTGCCCGCTGCGCAGGAGCTTTGCGCGGGACCCCGGATCAGCGCTCCCGCTGCGCCGTCGCTTGTCCGGGGAACCGCGTCCCGTCTCACCCCTGCGGCTGAAGCGTCTCCAGGAAGCCGATGGGCTGGCCGGCGGACGGCCCCGTCAGCTCGCCTTCCCACATCACCTTGCGGCCGCGCACGAAGGTGCCCACGGGCCAGCCGGTGACCTCCTTGCCGTCATAGGGCGTCCACTGCGCCCGCGAGGCGATCCAGCCATTGGTGATGGTGGCGCGGCGCTTCAGGTCCACCACGGTGAAGTCGGCGTCATAGCCCACCACGATGCGCCCCTTGCGGGCGATGCCGAACAGCCGCGCCGGGCCGGCGCTGGTGAGGTCGATGAAGCGCTCAAGCGTCAGGCGGCCGGCGGCGATGTGATCCAGCATCAGCGGCACCAGCGTCTGCACGCCGGTCATGCCCGAGGGGCTTTCGGGATAGGGCTTGCTCTTTTCTTCCAGCGTGTGCGGCGCGTGGTCGGAGCCAAGCACGTCCACCACGCCGTTGGTGATGGCCGCCCAGAGCCCTTCGCGGTGTCGCTCGCCGCGCACCGGCGGGTTCATCTGGGCGAGGGTCCCGAGCCGCTCGTAGCATTCCGGGGCGGCCATGGTGAGGTGGTGGGGCGTGACCTCCACCGAGGCCACGTCGCGCGCGTCGGCAAGGAAATCCATCTCCTCGGCCGATGTCACGTGCAGCACATGCACCCGCGCGCCGGTCTCGCGGGCGAGGTTCACCAGCCGCCGCGTAGCAGTGAGCGCGGCGATCTCGTCGCGCCAGACCGGGTGGGAGGAGGCATCGCCCGGCACGCGCAGGCCCTTGCGCTCCTGCAGGCGGGGCTCGTCCTCGCAATGGAAAGCGGCGCGGCGACGGATGACCTTGAGGATGTTGCGCACGCCATCGTCGTCCGGCACGAGCAGCGAGCCGGTGGACGAGCCGATGAACACCTTCACGCCGGCGGCGCCGGGCAGGCGCTCCAGCTCCGGCAGGTCCTTCACATTGTCATGGGTGCCGCCCACATAGAAGGCGAAGTCGCAATGCATGCGGTTCGTGCCGCGGGCGATCTTGTCTTCCAGCGCGGCGGGGTTGGTGGTCTGGGGAATGGTGTTCGGCATCTCGAACACCCCGGTCACGCCGCCCATGACGGCGGCGCGGGAGCCGGTCTCCAGATCTTCCTTCTGCTCCAGCCCCGGCTCGCGGAAATGCACCTGCGTGTCGATGACGCCCGGCAGGATGTGCAGGCCCGTGGCGTCCACCACCTCGCCCGCACTCGCTGCGGAAAGATCGCCGATGGCGCGGATGCGCCCGCCCGTGACGCCGATGTCGGCAACGGCAATGCCGGCGGGGGTCGCGACCGCGCCGCCCTTGAGCAGCAGATCGAAAGTCACGGGCATGGGAGGGGCTCGCTCTTGAAGGGGACAGGCAGGCGGCCTTAAATCTGGTTTTTATTTTGCTGACAAGGACGGCCCCCATGCCGCGCCTTC